>DASXFL010000046.1:0-9136 GCA_036489595.1 Solirubrobacterales bacterium | reverse complement strand
CCGCCTTCGCTGCGCTGCAGCGTGGGGAGGAGGTGGAGGGCAGCGCGGGCACCGTCCGCCCGGAGCAGGTGATGGGGCCCGACCGGCCCGGACGCACGATCGTCCTCACCGGCGACACCGCGCCCTCGCCGGCGACCGTCGCCGCGGCCGCCGACGCCGATCTGTTGATCCACGACGCCGCCTTCATGGAGGAGGACGCTGCGCGGGCCGCCGAAACCGGCCACTCGACCATGCGCCAGGCGGCCGCCGTCGCCGAGGAGGCGCACGTGAAGCTGCTGGCGCTCGTCCACATCTCCTCCCGCTACCACGTCGGCGCCTGCCTCGACGAGGCCCGCGAGGTGTTCGAGCCGGTCGTCGCCCCCCGCGACTTCGACCAGATCGAGGTCCCCTTCGCCGAGCGAGGTGAGCCCAAGCTCGTAGCGAACGGAGCCCGCGACAGCGGCGGAGACGGGTAGGCCCTCAACCGAACCTCCCCAGCTGTTGTGAGGGCGAGGGCCTACCCGGCTCCGCCGCCCTGCCTGGTACCGTGAGCACCGTCCTTTAACCCGGTCCCGTGAGGCCAGGAAGGAAGCCACCGAGAATGAGCGAGAAGGTCGTGCTGGAGCACGACGATTTGAGGCGAACGCTGCGGCGGATCGCCCACGAGATCGCCGAGAAGAATCCGGAGCCCGAGGGCTTGGCGATCGTCGGCATCCACACCCGCGGCGCCCTGCTGGCCCGCCGCCTGCACACCCTGGTCGGCGAGCTGACCGGCGCCGAGCTGCCGATCGGCGACATCGACATCAGCTTCTACCGCGACGACGTCGGCGCCATGTCGCCCGCCGCCCAGCCGGTCGTCCACGCCTCCCACATCGACTTCGACCCGGCCGAGCGCACCGTGGCCCTGATCGACGACGTCCTCTTCACCGGCCGCACTGTGCGGGCGGGGATCGAGGCGCTCTTCGACTACGGCCGCCCGCGCCGGGTCCAGCTGGCGGTGCTCTGTGACCGCGGCCACCGCGAGCTGCCGATCCGTCCCGACTACGTCGGCAAGAACCTGCCGACCTCGCGCGAGGAGCGGGTCAACGTCCGCCTCGAGGAGGTCGACGGGATCGACCAAGTGACCATCTCCGAGCCCCAGCATGTGGAGGCACTGGCATGAGACACCTGCTCAGCATCGACGAACTGGCCCGCGAGGAGATCGAGGCGATCCTCGACCGCGCCGAGAGCTTCGCCGAGGTCGGCCGCCGCGACATCAAGAAGGTGCCGACCCTGCGCGGCCGCACCGTGGTCAGCCTCTTCTACGAGTCGAGCACCCGCACCTCCAGCTCCTTCGAGCTCGCCGCCAAGCGCCTCTCCGCCGACCTGGTTTCGGTGAGGGCCGCCGGCTCCTCGGTCGACAAGGGCGAGTCGCTGAAGGACACGGTGGCGACGCTCTCCGCCTACGACCCCGCCGCGATCGTCATCCGCCACCCATACGCGGGTGCCGCGCAGATGGTCGCCGGCTGGGCCCCGGCCGCGGTCGTCAACGCCGGCGACGGCAAGCACGAGCACCCCTCGCAGGCGCTGCTCGACGTCTACACGCTGCGCCGCCGCCTCGGCTCGCTCGAAGGGAGGAAGATCTGGATCGTCGGCGACGTCCTCCACAGCCGCGTTGCCCGCTCGGGCGTCCTCGCCTTCACCCGGATGGGCGCCGAGGTCACCGTCTGCGGTCCGCCGACCCTGATTCCGCGCGGGATTGAGGGCCTCGGCTGCGCGGTCGAGCACTCGCTCGACCGACTCGAGGAGGCCGACGTCGTCTACGCGCTGCGGATGCAGACCGAGCGGATGAGCGAGAGCTTCGTCCCCTCGCTGCGCGAGTATGCCGCCACCTACCAGATTGGCAGCCGCCGCCTGCACCCGCGCCAGCTGCTGATGCACCCCGGCCCGGTCAATCGCGGGGTCGAGATCTCCGGCGAGGCGGTCGATTCGCCGCAGTCCCTGATCGCCGAGCAGGTCGCCGCCGGGCTTGTCGTGCGGATGGCGATCCTCTACGAGCTGCTGGCCGGGGCCGAGCGGCCGGCACCGCTGCCGCTCGACGACGACGGCGCCCCCACCGGCCCGACCCCGATCGGCCAGCCGGCATGAGCGCGGACCGGCCAGGCGTGCATCGCGGGTTCTTCGCGCCGGGAGGGGAGCGCCAAATTTATGCCTAGCCTGACCGACCAGCTCGACGTGCGCCCCGGCCCCGAGGCGCAGCTGATCCTCCGCGGCGCCACCGTCCTCGACCCGGTGGCGGGGATCGACGGCCGCTACGACGTCGTCGTCCGCGAGGGCCGCATCGCCGAGCTCGCCGCCCCGGGCACCGCCGCCGGGCCCGAGGGTGCCGAGGTGGTCGAGGCCGAGGGCCTCCACGCCTTCCCCGCCTTCTTCGACCCCCACGTCCACCTCCGCACCCCCGGCCACGAGCACAAAGAGGACGTCGAGACGGGGACCCGGGCTGCCGCCGCCGGCGGCTACTGTGGCGTCCTCGCAATGGCCAACACCGAGCCGCCGGTCTCGACCGCGGCCGACATCAGCGCCCTGCGCGAGCAGGCGCGGGCCGGGGCCTCGGTCCCGGTCGGCTTCCTCGCCACCGCCACCAAGGACATGAAGGGCGAGGAGCTGACGGAGATGGTCGAACTGCGCGAAGCCGGCGCCGTCGGCTTCTCCGACGACGGCCTGCCGATCCGCAGCGCCAACATCATGCGCCGGGCGCTCCAGTACCAGCGCCTCTGCGGCGGCAACATCGCCCTGCACGAGGAGGAGCCGACGCTCTCGGGCGACGGGGTCATGCACGAGGGCCCGGTCTCGGCCGCGGTTGGGCTGGCCGGCATCCCCAGCGTCTCGGAGTCGACGATGGTCGCCCGCGACGCCGCCCTCGCCCGTTACGAGAATGCCCGCATCCACGTCCAGCACCTCTCCGCCGCCGAGTCGGTGGAGGCGGTCGCCGCCGCCAAGGCGGCCGGGGTCGAGATCAGCGCCGAGGCCAGCCCGCACCACCTCTGCCTCACCGACGAGGCGGTCCGGACCCTCGACCCGCACCGCTTCAAGATGAACCCGCCGCTGCGCTCCGAGAGCGACCGCCGGGCGCTGATTGCAGCGCTGCGCGACGGCACGATTGAGTGCATCGCCACCGACCACGCGCCGCACCAGGCGGAGGAAAAGGAAGTCCCCTTCGAGCAGGCGGCGATGGGCGTGACCGGCCTCGAGACCGCCTTCGCCGCGCTCCACACCGAGCTGGTGATTCCCGGCGTGATCGGCCTCGACCTCCTGGTCGAGCGGCTCGGCGGCGGCGCCGCCCCGTTCGGGATCGAGCGGCCGGCCCTGGCCCTGGGAAGCGAGGCCAACGTCGTCCTCTGCGACCTCGGCGCCGAGTGGACGGTCGGCGCCGACGGCTACGAGAGCCGCTCCGAGAACGCCTGGTGCGCCGGCCGCACCCTGACCGGTCGGGTGCTGATGACCGTCGCCGCCGGCCAGGTCGCCTACCGCCTCCGCAGCTTCTCGCTGGGAGTCGCCGCATGAGCGTCCCGGCCGCCACCGCCTACCTGCTGCTCGAGGACGGCACCCGCTTCGACGGCGACGCCGTCGGCGCCGGCGGTGCGGTCACCGGCGAGGTCGTCTTCAACACCGCGATGACCGGCTACCAGGAGGCGGTCACCGACCCCTCCTACGCCGGCCAGATCATTCTCTTCACCTACCCGTTGATCGGCAACTACGGCGTCTCGGGCGCGGCGATGGAGTCCGAAGCGGTCCACGCCCGCGGCGTATGCATGCGCGAGGCCAAGAACCGCGAGGACGCGGCCAGCGCCGAGGGCGGCTGGCTCGACTGGCTCGACGACACCGGCACGCCGGGGATCAGCGGCGTCGACACCCGCGCCCTCGTCCGCCAGATCCGTGACCGCGGCGCGATGCGCGGCGGCATCTTCCCAGCCTCGACCCCCGAGGCCGAGGCGCGCGAACGGGTCGACGCCGAGCCTTCGATGGCCGGCGCCGACCTCGCCCGCACCGTCACCCCGGCCGAGCCGGTCCGGCTCGGGGCGGACGGGGACGGCCCACACGTGGTCGGGATCGACACCGGGATCAAGCTCTCGATCGTGCGCCAGCTCCGCGAGCACGGCGCCCGGGTCACCCTCCTGCCCTGCACCGCGAGCGCCGAGCAGGTCCTCGCCGAGGGCCCCGACGCGGTCTTCCTCGCCAACGGCCCCGGCGACCCGGCGGCGCTCGACTACGTCGTCGGCACCGTCCGCGAGCTGGTCGGCAAGCGGCCGGTCTTCGGCATCTGCCTGGGCCACCAGCTGCTCTGCCGCGCGATCGGCCTCGAGACCTACAAGCTGCCATTCGGTCACCGCGGCGCCAACCACCCGGTCAAAGATCTGGAGAGCGGCCGCATCGACATCACCTCCCAGAACCACGGCTTCGCGGTGCAGGGGCCGGCGGGGGAGCCACGGATCGAGGCCGACGAGCCGGTTCGGTGGAACACCGACTTCGGGATCGCAGAGCTCTCGCAGCTGAATCTCTATGACCGGACGGTGGAGGGCTTGGTCTTGAAGGACGTTCCGGGAGCGACCGTCCAGTACCACCCCGAGGCGGGCCCCGGTCCGCACGATGCCCGCCACCTCTTCGACCGCTTCCTCGCCTTGACGGGAGAACCGGTCTGATGCCGCGCCGCGACGACATCCGCAAGATCCTCCTGATCGGCTCCGGGCCGATCGTGATCGGGCAGGCGGCCGAGTTCGACTACTCGGGCGTCCAGGCCTGCAAGGTGCTGCTCGAGGAGGGCTACGAAGTCGTCCTCGTCAACTCCAACCCGGCGACGATCATGACCGATCCCGAGTTCGCCACCGCCACCTACATCGAGCCGCTGCTGCCGGGCCCGGTCCGCAAGATCATCGAAAAGGAGCGCCCCGACGCCCTGCTGCCGACCCTCGGCGGCCAGACCGCACTCAACCTGGCGATGGCGCTGAGCGAGGACGGCACCCTGGAGGAGCTCGGGGTCGAGCTGATCGGCGCCAACGCCGGCGCGATCCGCCGCGCCGAGGACCGCGAGCTGTTCCGCCAGACGATGACCGAGGCCGGCCTTCGCATCCCCTGGTCGATCACTGTCGAGAGCCTGGCCGAGGTCGAGGAGGCGCTGGCCGCCGGCCGGGTCACGCTGCCGGCGATCATCCGCCCGGCCTTCACGATGGGCGGCCAGGGGGGAGGGGTCGGCGAGACCGAGACCGAGCTGCGCCAGGTCGTCTCCGAGGGCCTGGCAGCAAGCCCGATCAACCAGGTCCTGGTCGAGGAGTCGGTGATCGGCTGGGGCGAGTTCGAGCTCGAGGTGATGCGCGACCGCAACGACAACGTGGTGATCATCTGCTCGATCGAGAACGTCGACCCGATGGGCGTACACACCGGCGATTCGGTCACGGTCGCGCCCGCCCAGACCCTCTCCGACCCGGTCTACCAGGACCTCCGCGACCAGGCGATCAAGGTGATCCGGGCGATCGGCGTCGAGACCGGCGGCTCCAACGTCCAGTTTGCGGTCGACCCCGACTCCGGCGAGATCGTGGTGATCGAGATGAACCCGCGGGTCAGCCGCTCCTCGGCGCTGGCCTCGAAGGCGACCGGCTTCCCGATCGCGAAGATGGCGGCGAAGCTCGCCGTCGGCTACGCGCTGGAGGAGATCCCCAACGACATCACCCGCGCCACCCCGGCCTCCTTCGAGCCGACGATCGACTACGTCGTCACCAAGATCCCGCGCTTCGCCTTCGAGAAGTTCCCCGGCTCGACCGGTCGGCTCTCGACCTACATGCAGTCGGTCGGCGAGGCGATGGCCATCGGCCGCACCTTCCGCGAGTCCTTCGCCAAGGCGATGCGCTCGCGCGAGCTCGACGCCGCGCCGGAGCTCCCCGACGCCGACGAGGAGCTGCTGGCGCTGCTCGAGGTCCCCTGCGCCGAGCGCTTCGACCAGGTGCTCGAGGCCTTCCGCCGCGGCCTCGACGTCGAGGCGGTCCACTCCCGCTGCCTGGTCGACCGCTGGTTCCTGCGCGAGCTCGAGGCGCTGGCCCGCGAGGGCGACGGCACCGAGGGCCTCGCCCGCACCTACAAGGCGGTCGACACCTGCGCCGCCGAGTTCGAGGCGGCGACGCCCTACTACTACTCCGGCCACGAGCGCCCCGGCGCCGACGGCAGCCTGCCGGCCTCGGAGATCCGTCGCGAGAGCGGCCGCGACTCGGTGGTCATCCTCGGCGCCGGCCCCAACCGGATCGGCCAGGGCATCGAGTTCGACTACTGCTGTGTGCACGCGGCGATGACCGCCCGCGACCTCGGCCGCGACGCGGTGATGATCAACTGCAACCCGGAGACGGTCTCGACCGACTACGACACCTCCGACCGCCTCTACTTCGAGCCGCTGACTGCGGAGGACGTGCTCGCCGTCTGCGCCCAGGAGGAGCCGGAGGGCGTGATCGTCCAGTTCGGCGGCCAGACCCCGCTGAAGCTCGCCCGCACCCTCGAAGAGGCGGGAGTGCGGCTGCTCGGTACCCCGGTCGACGCGATCGACCTCGCCGAGGACCGGGGCCGCTTCGGCGAGCTGCTGCGCAACCTCGGCGTCAAGCACCCGCCCTACGGCACTGCCTTCTCCGCCGCCGAGGCGCTCGAGGTGGCCAAGCGGGTCGGCTTCCCGCTGCTGGTGCGGCCCTCCTATGTGCTCGGCGGCCGGGCGATGGAGATCTGCTACTCGACCGAGGACCTGGCCGCCTACCTCGAGGCCAACGTCAAGGCTGACCCCGAGCACCCGCTGCTGCTCGACCGCTTCCTCGAGAACGCGATCGAGGTCGACGTCGACGCGCTCGGCGACGGCGGCGAGGTCTCCGTCGCCGGGATCATGCAGCACGTCGAGGAGGCCGGGGTCCACTCCGGCGACTCCGCCTGCGTGATCCCGCCGCTCAGCCTCGGCGAGGAGATGCTGGAGGAGATCCGCGCGACCACGCAGCGGATCGCGCTCGAGCTCGGGGTGATCGGGCTGATCAACATCCAGTACGCGGTCGCCGCCGGCGAGCTCTACGTGATCGAGGCCAACCCGCGCGCCTCTCGCACCGTCCCGTTCGTCTCGAAGGCGACCGGGGTCCCCTTGGCCAAGGTCGCCGCGCGGCTGATGCTGGGCGAGAAGCTGGCCGACCAGGAGCTGCCAACCGGCCCGCTCGACCACGTCAGCGTCAAGGAGGCGGTGCTGCCGTTCGCCCGTTTCGCCGGCGCCGACTCGGTGCTGGGGCCGGAGATGAAGAGCACCGGCGAGGTGATGGGGATCGCCGAGGACTTCCCGACCGCCTTCGGCAAGGCCCAGGCCGCCGCCGGCGTCGTCCTCCCCGATTCGGGCTCGGTCTTCATCACCGTCACCGACGCCGACAAGGCGGCGGCAACCCAGCTGGCGGCGCGCTTCCACGACCTCGGCTTCGAGGTGATCGCGACCAGCGGCACCGCCCAGGCCATCTCGCGGATGGGGGTGCCGGTGACGAAGATCAACAAGATCGGCGAGGGCTCGCCGCACGTTGTCGACCTGATCCGCCAGCGCCGCTGCGACCTCGTCATCAACACCCCGACCGGCTCCGGCGCCCGCGCTGACGGCTACGAGATCCGCACCGCCGCCGTCCGCCAGGGCATCCCCTGCATCACCACGATGACCGGTGCCACCGCCGCCGCCAGGGCGATCGCCGCCGGCAGCCTCGACGACGCCGAGGTCCGCAGCCTCCAGGAGATCCACGCCGATGCAGGCGCCGAGAGCCCCGTTCGGTAGGCGGCGCTGCGCCGTCACCGCGAACCGCGCCTCGGGCGGCTACCGCGTCTTCTCGCTGCTCGATCGCGAGGGCCCCGAGCCCGCCGCCGGCCAGTTCTACATGCTGGCCACGATCGATTCCTGGATTGCGGGGGGCGGCCGTCCCTACCTGCCGCGGGCGATCTCGGTCGCCGAGACCGGCCCGGCCGCCGCCTCCGTCCGGCTCGACTTCCTGGTCGATGACGTCGGCCCCGGCACTGGCCGCCTCTGCGGGCTCGAGGAAGGGGAGGAGGTCTGGCTGACCGGGCCGCTCGGCAACGCCTTCGGCGAGCCGGCCGAGGTCGCTCCCGGCGCCGCCGGCGCGATCCTGGTCGGCGGCGGGGTGGGGGTGGCGCCGCTGGCGCTGCTGCGCCGCCGCTTCTCCGAGCGCGCGGTCCCGCACCGGGTCCTGCTGGGCTTCCGCGACGAGGAGCACAGCGGCGGCCTCGACCTCTTCTGCGCCGCCGCCGGCGCCCTCTGCCCGGAGGTGCGGCTGGCCAGCGAGGACGGCCACGCCGGCCACCGCGGCTTCGTCACCGACCTCCTGGAGGCGATGCTGAGCGGCGACGACGCCGGCTCAGGAGTCGTGTACGCCTGTGGCCCGCCGCCGATGCTGGAGGCGGTGCGGGCGCTCTGCGCCGAGGCGCTGGTCCCCTGCCGGCTGGCCCTGGAGTCGCCGATGGCCTGCGGCTACGGCGCCTGCTTCGGCTGCGCCGTGCCGCGGCCCGGCGGCGGCTACCTGCGGCTCTGCGTCGACGGCCCGGTCCTCTCCGGCGAGCAGCTCGCCACCGTCCCGGAAGCGGAGCTGGCCGGATGAGCCCTGAGCTGTGCGGGATCGAGCTCGCCCACCCGGTGCTGAACGGCTCCGGGACCTACGATGCGATCGCCGCCCGCCGCGTCTTCGGCGACGCGCTGCTCGAGGAATTCCCCTTCGCCGCCTTCGTCTCGAAGACGATCACCCCGCAGCCGCGGGCCGGCAACGAGCCGCGGCGGATCTGGGAGACGCCGGCCGGGATGCTGAACTCGATCGGCCTCCCCAACAAGGGTCTCGAGGGCTTCCTGGCCGAGGACTTGCCGCAGCTGGCCGAGCTGCCGGTGCCGCTGATCGTCTCGATCATGGCGACCACGCGCGAGGACTTCGCCCGCTGCGTCGAGCGCGTCGCCCGCCGTCGCGAGGTCGCCGCGATCGAGCTGAACATCTCCTGCCCCAACGTCCACTCGGGGCTGATCGTCGGCGAGAACCCGAGCGAGACCGAGGCGCTGCTGGACGGGCTCCGCCCGCTGACCGAGAAGCCGCTGATCGTGAAGCTGACCCCGAACACCGCCGACCCTGCCGCCGTC
>DASXFL010000143.1:0-7422 GCA_036489595.1 Solirubrobacterales bacterium | reverse complement strand
GGACTCGATCTTCTCGACGATCGGGTGCTCGTCGCGGATCTGGGCGAGGACGCGGGCGTCGGTCGAGAAGCCAGTTTTGCCGCGCCGCTTGCGGGTCAGCTGCAACTTCTCGAAGAGGACGCGGCCGACCTGCTGCGGCGAGCCGATCGTGAACTCCTCCTCGGCCAGCTCGAAGATCTCCTTTTCCAGGGTCGCGATCCGCTCGCCGAAGCCGGCGCCGACCTCGGCCAGGCGCTCGGCGTCGAGCCGCAGCCCGCGCCGCTCCATCGCCGCCAGCACCCCGACCAGCGGCAGCTCGACCTCCTCCAACAGGCCGGTCAGCTCGAACTGCCCGAGCCGCGGCCGCTGGACCTCAGCGAGGGCGGCGACCAGGCGCGCTTCCTCGGCCGGGTCGAGGCCCGCCTCCGGCTCCTCGCCGAGCGACATCTGACCGTCTGGGTCAGGCTCGTCCTCGGCGCCGGCGGCGAGGCCGATGCCGGCGTCGGCGGCGAGCTCGGTCAGCTCGTAGGTGCGCCGCTGCGGCTCCAGCAGGTAGGCGGCGATCATCGTGTCGTGAGCGAGGTCGAGCTCGACCCCCTCGCGCGCCGCCGCCGCCAGGAGGCCGTGGCGGCCGCCGCCGAGCGACTTCGCGTCGTGGGCGGCGAGCGGCTTGCCGGCGAGGGCGACGGCGAGCTCGCCATGAGTGGCGCTGCCGCTGAGGATGCGGTCCGGCTCGGCCGCCGCCCAGCGATCCTCGGCCATCCCCAGCGCCACCGGGCCGTCGCCGATCTCCTCGGGGGTGCCGGCGACCGCCTTCACCTCGAGCTCGGTCTCGACCCGGCGCCCCGGTACCGCCTGCCCCTCCGGCAGCGCTTCTTCCAGCCGCTCCATAACCGCCCGCAGCTCGAACTCGCGCATGAAGTCGCGCAGGGCGCCGCGGTCGGGCTCGCTCCCCATCGCCTCGGAGAAGTCGACCCCGGTCTCGACGTCGTAGTGCAGGGTCGCCAGCTGCTTCGAGAGGCGGGCGTCGTCGGCGTGCTCGACCAGGTTCTGCTTGCGCTTGGCGCCGGAGATCTCCTCGACGCTCCCCAGGACCCCCTCGAGGTCGCCGAACTGCTGCAGCAGCTGGGTCGCGGTCTTCTCGCCGATCCCGGGCACGCCGGGGATGTTGTCCGAGGTGTCGCCGCGCAGCCCCATGTGGTCGGTGATCAGCGACGGCGGCACGCCGTAGCGCTCTTCGACGGCGGCGACGTCGTAGATCTTCGTCTCGGTTATCCCGCGCGAGGTGCTCATCACCCGCACTCCCTCGGCGACCAGCTGGTAGGCGTCGCGATCTCCGGTCACCACCATCACCTCGATCCCCTGCTCGCGGGCGGCGCGGGCCATCGAGGCGATCACGTCGTCGGCCTCGTAGCCCTCGACCTTGACGTTGGTGTAGCCGAAGGCCTCGACCAGCGGCATCAGGTTGGGCCACTGCTCACGCAGCAGGTCGGGACGGGATTTGCGGTTGGCCTTGTAGAGGTCGTAAGTCTCGGTGCGGCCCGAGGTACCCGCGTCCCAGGCGACCACGACGCCGGCCGGGTGGTGCTCGTCGATGATCTTCACCAACATCGAGGCGAGGCCGTAGATCGCGTTGGTCGGGCGACCGTCGCTGGTCCCGATCGACTCCGGCAGGGCGAAGAAGGCGCGGTAGGCGAGCGAGTTGCCGTCGATCAGGAAGAGCTCGGGAGCGTCAGCGGTCACCGCGGCAACTCTACGAGGCGAGGCGGGCGCGGATCTCGGCGGCAACCGCGACGGGTTCGCGCTCCAGCTGGCGGCCGGTGTAGCGGAGGACGGTGAGGTCGCGGCGGCGGAGCGCGAGGTCGCGCTCGCGGTCGTCCTCGAAGGCGACCTCGCCGTGGTGGTACTCGTAGCTGTCGGTTTCGACCGCGAGGCGCTGGGAGCGCCAGAGAAAGTCGACGGTGAAGCGGCCGACGCGGACGTTGACCTCGGGCGGCGGCAGGCGGTGGCGACGGACGAAGGCGCGGAAATCGTCCTCGAGATCGCTGCGAGTGCGGTCGGCGGCGAGGCGAGGGTCGAGGCGGTAGCGCCGATGCTGGGCCTCGCGGAGGGCTTTGCGGACGAAGTTCGGGGCAAGCGTGCGGCGGATGTCGCGGATCGTCCGGCCCGGGGTGGTGACGGGAATGTCGGCGCGGCGGCTGAGGTCCGCGGGCGCGAGGGTCGTGCGGTGAACCACGATGCCGCTGCGCCGCCGCCGGCCGGAGAGGCTGGGTAGGGAGACGTGGACGGGTCCTGCGATCGGCCGTAGCAGCCCCCAGAGCGCTGCGGCGCTGGCGTGGCTCAGCACCGCCCCCTCCCCGCAAGCGAGCACTGCCGCCATGTAGGCGCCTCCACGGCTCGTCGGCAGGTACCCCACCGCGTAGACGCCCTGGTGCAGCCGGTGCAACGACCCACGTCGGACCCGCGCAGCGATCGCTCCCCGGCCGACACCGGCCTCTTCGAGCTGCGCGCGGGTCACGACTCCGTGCTGCCGCCCCGCGATCCCCGCAATCACGGCGTCGGCACTGGCGCCTTTTGCATCCATGGGGTGCAAAAGGCGCCAACCGCCCCGGCCTCTCCCCTCCTAGCGCGTCCTTTTCCCGCGGCCCATGTGCCGGCGACGATGACGGCGGCGGCGCCGAACATCCGCCGCTGGCTCGGCTCGGGCCGAGCGGCGAGGTTCTCGCGGTCGCGGTCGCCAGCGCCTCGTCGAAAGCCATCGGGCGAGCACCGCGACGCGAGCGGCCGGGAGGGTGAATCTGATTCGATAGCCGGCGGGATGGCCGTCAGCGCCCAGTACAGCGTCACGATCCGGGTCGAGCTCGACGCCCGGCAGGAGCCGCTGGGGAAATTGACGGCGGCAATCTCCGAGGCGGGTGGCCAGCTGCAGGGGGTCGACCTGGTTCCGGGCGCCGGCGGCGAGGGGAAACGGGTGCGGGAGTTCACGATCGACGCCTCTGACCGCGACCACTGGGAGCGGATCCTGCGGGCGATCGGATCGACCCGGGGCGCCCGGGTGCTCGACTACGTCGATCGGACCATGCAGATGCACCGCGGAGGCAAGATCGAACAGGTCAACAAGTACCCGGTGAAGACCCGCGACGACCTCTCGATGGCCTACACGCCGGGCGTCGCGCGCGTCTGCATGGACATCCACGCCGACCGCGGCAAGGCCTTCGAGTACACGATCAAGAAGAACACGGTGGCGGTGGTCTCCGACGGCAGCGCCGTGCTCGGGCTCGGCAACATCGGCCCCGAGGCGGCGATGCCGGTGATGGAGGGCAAGTGCATGCTGTTCAAGGAGTTCGCCGGCGTCGACGCCTTCCCGATCTGCCTCGACACCCAAGACGCCGATGAGATCGTGCGCGCGGTCGAGCTGATGGCGCCCACCTTCGGCGGCGTCAACCTCGAGGACATCTCCGCCCCGCGCTGCTTCGAGATCGAAGACCGGCTCAAGCAGTCACTCGACATCCCCGTCTTCCACGACGACCAGCACGGCACCGCAGTGGTGACGATGGCGGCGCTGTTCAACGCGCTGAAGATCGTCGGCAAGCCGATCGAGCAGCTGCGGGGGCTGGTGGTTGGCCTCGGCGCGGCGGGGGTAGCGGTGACCAAAATGATGCTCGAAGCAGGCATGAACGACATCGTCGGCTGTGATCGTGCCGGCGCCGTCTCGACCGAGCGCGAGGACTACCAGTCCGGCGAGATGAATGCCGCCAAGCGCTGGTACGCCGAGCACACCAACCCGGGCAAGGTCGGCGGCACCCCGGCCGAGGCGCTCGAGGGGATGGACATCTTCATCGGCCTCTCCGGCCCCGGCATCATCGCCGGCGAGGACCTGGAGAAGATGAACGACGACGCGATCGTCTTCGCGATGGCCAACCCGACCCCCGAGGTGATGCCCGAGGACGCCGCCCCGTACGTGCGGATCATGGCCACCGGTCGCTCGGACTACCCGAACCAGATCAACAACGTGCTCTGCTTCCCGGGAGTCTTCCGCGGTGCCCTCGACGCCGGCGCCCAGCAGATCACCGAGTCGATGAAGCTCGCCGCCGCCAAGGGGATCGCCTCGGTCGTCACCGACGACGACCTCGCCGAGGACTACATCATCCCCAGCGTCTTCAACCGCGACGTCTCGCCGCGGGTCGCCGAAGCGGTGGTCGAGGAGGCCAAGCGCGACGGCGTCGCCCGGCTCAATGAGGAGACCGGGACCTTCCAGGCAGTAGAGGTGAAGTGACCCGGTGAAGGTGCTCGTCACCGGCGCCAGCGGGATGATCGGGCGCAGCCTGGCCGACGCCCTGTTCGCGCGCGGCGACGAGGTCGTCGGCCTCACCCGCGACCCGGGGCGAGCCCGCGAAGCCAACCCGCGGGTTGAGTGGCTGCGCTGGGAGCCGACCCTTGAACGGCCGCCAGGCGAGGCATTCGAGGGGGTCGACGGGGTCGTCAACCTGGTCGGCGAGTCGATCGCCCAGCGCTGGAGCGACGAGGTCAAGCGCAAGATCATGGACTCGCGCCGGACCGCGACCCACAACCTCGTGCAGGCGATCGAGGGGCTGGAGCGCAAGCCGGCGGTCCTGGTCAGCCAGTCGGCGATCGGCTTCTACGGCAACCGCGGCGAGGAGGCCGTCGACGAGACCAGCACGCCCGGCTCGGGCTTCGACTCCGAGGTCGTCCAGGAATGGGAGAGGGCGGCGCACGCGGTCGAGGCGGCGGGGGTGCGGCTGGCGATCGTCCGCACCGGCCAGGTGCTCGACCCCCGCGGCGGGTTCCTCGGCGAGCTGCTGACCCCGTTCAAGCTCGGGGTCGGCGGGCCGGTCGCCAGCGGCGCCCAGTACGTCTCCTGGATCCACCGCGACGACGAGGTCGCGATCCTGCTCTGGGCGCTCGACGAGGGCTCGGTCAGCGGCGCCGTCAACGCCAGCGCCCCCGAGCCGGTCACCAACAAGGACTTCTCGAAGGCCCTGGGACGGGTGCTGGGGCGGCCGGCGGTCCTGCCGATCCCCGGCTTCGTCCTCGACCTCAAATTCGGCCCCGAGTTCGGCAAGATCGCCCGCGGCGGCCAGCGGGTGCTGCCGAAGCGCACGCAGGAGCTCGGCTTCCAGTTCCGCCACCCGCAGCTCGAGGAGGCGCTGCGCGACCTGCTCTAGCGCGCGCGGCGCTATTCGAGCGCGTTGCTGACCTTCGACCGCAGCGAGCCCGAGGTGCCGGCGTCGGCTACCGCTTTCAGCACCCGTTCCATCGCCGCCTCTCCCGAGGTCGCCACGACAAAGGCGATCCCCGCTTCTTCGACGATCGGCCGCGCGAACTCCGCCGGCTTGCCTTTCGCTTCGACGAAGGCGACCGCGGTCGAGTCCTGGGTGGCGCGGCGCGCATTTGCGCCCTGCCCCGCCAGGTCGATCTTCCCTCCTGCCGTCACCGGCCGCAGGCAGATCACCCGCACCTGCACGTCCCCCGCCCGCCCCTCGTCCCTGCTCAGCGCCTCGCGCGCCCCCGGGCAGAGGCGGGCGCTGACGTAGACGTCCACGGTCGCGCCGACGGCCACCCCTTCGCTCCCCCCGCAGCCCGCCACGACCACCAGCGCCACGAGCGCCAGCAGCGCCGCCGCCAAGGGCCTACCCAAAGAAGACCTCGGCCTCCTGGTAGAGCTCGGCCGGCACCGTCTTCAGCTGCCCGACCGCTTCGGTCAGCTCGACCAGCTTGATCTCGGTCCCGCGCAGGGCGGTCATCCAGCCCCACGTGCCGGCCTCGGCGGCATCGATCGCGTGCAGGCCGAAGCGGGTCGCCAGCACCCGGTCGAAGGCGGTCGGGGTGCCGCCGCGCTGGACGTGGCCGAGGACCGTGGCGCGCGTCTCTTTGCCGGTACGGCTCTCGATCTGGCCCTCGAGCCAGTGCCCGATCCCGCCCAGCCTCGCGTGGCCGAAGGCGTCGCGCTGGGACTCGTCGGCCGCCGGCATCCCGCCCACCGGCTCGGCCCCCTCGGCGACGACGATGATCGGCGCGAAGTGGCTGGCGAAGCGGCGTCCGACCAGCGCGCAGACCTCCTCGACGTTGAACTGGCGCTCGGGGATCAGGATCACGTTGGCGCCGCCGGCGAGGCCGGCGTGGAAGGCGATCCAGCCGGCCTGGCGGCCCATCACCTCGACGATCAGGACCCGGTGGTGGCTGTCGGCGGTGGTGTGGAGACGGTCGATCGCCTCCATCGCGATGTTGATCGCGGTGTCGAAGCCGAAGGTGTAGTCGGTCGCCGAGAGGTCGTTGTCGATCGTCTTCGGGACGCCAATCACGTTCAGCCCCTGCTCCTCATGAAGGCGCGAGGCGGCGCCGAGAGTGTCCTCGCCGCCGATCGCGATCAGACCGTCGACCTCCGCCTCGCGCAGGTTGGCGACGATCCGCTCGGGGGCGCCGTCGATCGCGAACGGGTTGGTCCGCGAGGAGCCGAGGATGGTGCCGCCGCGGGGCAGGATCCCGCGCACCTCGGGGACGCCGAGCGGCATCGTGTCGTTCTCGAGCGGGCCTCGCCAGCCGTCGCGGTAGCCGACGAACTCATGGTCGTGGATGCCGGCGCCTTTGCGAACGACGGCACGGATGACCGCGTTCAGCCCAGGGCAATCGCCGCCGCCGGTGAGGACTCCGATCCGCATCGAAACCAGAGTAGGGAACGCGATAGGTTCGTGGCGAACTCGACCCGAGGGGACGACATGAACGACGCACCGGACTACGCGGCCGCGACCGCCCGCCAGCAGGCGACCTGGTCGGAGGGGGATTTCTCGATGGTCGGCGCCCACATCGCCTTCGCCGCCGAGCAGCTGGCCGAGGCGCTGCAGCTGATGCCGGGCGAGCGGGTGCTCGACGTCGCCTGCGGCAGCGGCAACGGCGCGATCGCCGCGGCGCGGCGGAGCTGGGTGCCGACGGTCGGCGTGGATTTCGTCCCGGCACTGCTCGAGCGCGGCCGCGAACGCGCCGCCGCCGAGCGGCTGGAGGTCGAGTTCGTCGAGGGCGACGCCCAGCAGTTGCCGTTCGAAGACGGCGCCTTCGACGTCGCGATCTCGCTCTTCGGCGCGATGTTCGCCCCCAACCAGGAGCGGACCGCGGCTGAGCTGCTGCGGGTGACCAAGCAGGGCGGGCGGATCGGGATGGCCAACTGGAGCCCCGAGGGAGCCATCGGCAGCATGTTCGTGACCGTCGCCAAGCACACCGGCGGACTGCCGCCGGGAATCGCCCCGCCGGTGCTGTGGGGGACCGCGGACCGGCTGCGCGAGCTGTTCGGGGACGGGATCTCGGAGCTGCGGATCGAGCGGATGAAAGCGCGCCAGACGTTCCGCTCGCCGGACCACTACATCGACTTCTTCCGCACTTACTTCGGGCCGATCAAATCCGCCTACGAGGCGGTCGGGCCTGCCGGCG
>DASXFL010000034.1:0-2945 GCA_036489595.1 Solirubrobacterales bacterium | reverse complement strand
TGACCCCCTCCTCTCTCAAACTCGGGCAGACGCGGTGGCGGACGAACGAGATGCGCCTCGGGCCCTCGTTACAAGCCGTTCGGAGAGGGTCAGGACCCCGCTGGGCTCTCCGCCTCTTCGACCGTCGACTCGGGGCGCTGCACATTCTTCGCTCCGAAGCGGAGGCGGGGGACGCTGAGGATCGCCTCGGCGACGATCGCGCTGTCCATCTTCGATTCGCCCGCCCGCCGGTCGCGGAAGACGATCGGCACCTCGACCACCTTGAAGCCGAGCTGGATCGCCCGGTAGGTCATCTCGACCTGGAAGGCGTAGCCCCGCACCTCGATCGAATCGAGGTCGATCGCCGTCAGCACCTCGCGCCGGAAGCACTTGAAGCCGCCGGTCAGGTCGTGGACCCCGACCCCGAGGACGGCGCGCGAGTAGGCGCTGCCGCCGCGGCTGATCAGCCGGCGCACCGGCCCCCAGTCGCTCACCCCGCCGCCGTCGACGTAGCGCGAGCCGATCACCAGGTCCGCATGCGCCGCCGCGTCGAGCAGGCGCGGCAGGTAGGCGGGGTCGTGGGAGAAGTCGGAGTCCATCTCCAGCACCAGCCCCGCCCCCGAGGCGAGCACCCGGCGGAAGCCCGCGATGTAGGCGGGGCCGAGCCCTTCCTTCTCGCGGCGGTGCAGGACGCTGACGTCGGCGTGGCGCTCGGCGAGCCGGTCGGCGCGCTCGCCGGTCCCGTCGGGCGAGCCGTCGTCGACGATCAGGATCCGCGCGTCGGCGGGCAGGTTGGCTCGCGCCGCGGCGACGAAGGGTTCGATGTTCTCGGCCTCGTTGTAGGTCGGGAGCACCAACCAGGCGGGGCCTCTGTTCGGCTCTGTCATCGGAATCGATCGTATTCCCGGTGGATTAAGCCACGACTAAAGCGAGATAAGCGGGAGATTGGAGAATCAGGGCGTTAATTTTGGGTCGATGACCAACGCCGAGATCGCCGCCGCCCTCGATGAACTCGGGGTCCTCTACGAGCTCGACGGCGCGGTCAGGTACCGCGTCCTCGCCTACTCGACCGCGGCGAAGGCGATCCGCGAAAGCCCCGTCTCGGTCGAGGAGCTCGCCCGCGCCGGGCGCGCCACCGAGATCCCCGGGGTCGGCAAGACGCTCGCCGAAAAGATCGACGCCCTGCTCGAGACCGGCGAGATCCCCGCCGCGGTGAAGCTGAAGGCGAAATTCCCGGCGACCCTGGTCGAGGTGACCCGCGTCCCCGGGGTCGGGCCGAAAACGGCGCGCCGTCTCTGGGAGGAGCTGGAGATCTCCTCGCTCGAGGATCTGAAGAAAGCCGCCGAGGAAGAAAAGATCCGCGGCGTCAAAGGGCTCGGGCCGAAGGCCGAGGAGAACGTGCTGGCCTCGCTCGAGCGCCTCGGCGAGCCGGGGGAGGGGCCGGGCCGACTGCTGCTCTCGACCGTGCGGCCGATCGCCGAGGAGCTGGCCGAGGCGCTGCGCGAGCACCCGGGAGCCCACCGGGTCGAGATCGCAGGCTCGGTCCGCCGCTGGGCCGAGACCTGCAAGGACATCGACCTGATCGCCACCGCCGAGGAGCCGAAAGAGCTCGCCGAGCACCTGGCCGGCCACCCGCTGATCGCCGCCGCCGGCAAACCGGGCAAAAGCGGAGTCCGAGCGCAAACCCACAACGGCGTCTCGGTCGATCTGCGGATCGTCCCGCCGGCGGCCTTCGGCAACCTGCTGCAGCACTTCACCGGCTCGCAGGCCCACAACGTGCAGCTGCGCGAGGACGCGGTGAAGCGCGGCCTCTCCGTCTCCGAGCACGGCATCACCGACACCGAGGCCGGCGAGACCACCCTCTGCGAGACCGAGCACGAGGTCTACGAGCGCCTTGGCTACGCGTTCATCGAGCCGGAGCTGCGGGAGGGGCGCGGCGAGCTGAAGGCGGCACGCGAAGGGACGCTGCCGCGGCTGATCGAGCTCGGCGACGTGCGCGGCGACCTCCACGCCCACACCACCCTCTCCGACGGCCGCAACACGCTCGACGAGATGGCGGCAGCGGGCCACGATCGCGGCTACGCCTACGTGGCGATCACCGACCATTCGGCCAGCCACGGCTTCGGCGACGACGTCCAGCCGGACCGCCTGCGCGAGCGGATCGAGGAGGTCCGCGCCTGGAACGAGGAGCACGGCAGCCGCCGCTTCCGCCTCCTGGTCGGCTCCGAGATCAACATCGGCCTCGACGGCTCGCTCGACTACCCCGACGATCTGGTCGCGGCGCTCGACTGGGTCGTCGCCAGCGTCCACACCTCCTTCAACATCTCCGAAAAGGACATGACCGCGCGCGTCGTCACGGCGATCGAAAACCCGGACGTCGACTGCATCGGCCACCTCACCGGCCGCCTGATCGGCCGCCGCGAGCCCTACGGCATCGACGTCGAGGCGGTCGCCGAGGCGGCGAGCCGGACCGGCACGATGATCGAGATCAACGGCAACCCCAACCGCCGCGACCTCTCCGACCGCCACGCCCGCCTCGCCGCCGACGCCGGCGTCCGCATCGTCCTCAACACCGACGCCCACGGCGTCGACACCCTCGACAACATGGCCTACGCGGTGGCGACGGCGCGGCGGGCGTGGCTGACGAAGGCCGATGTCGCGAACACGAGGACTTGGGCGGAGTTCAAGAAGCTTCGGAAGTGAGCTCCGGGGGGCGGTTGTGTCCCCCTCCGCCTGAAGCCGTCGCGCAGGTGGGGCGGCCGAAAGGGCTCAGGCCGTGGCCCATGAGCTTCATTCGGAGGGGGACACAACCGCCCTGCGATCCGTGCAGAAGGTTCATGCGTCGCGAGGCTCGCCGGTAACTCGCACCGCTTCTCAAAGCTTCCAAGCGGACGCGTCTACGGCGGCCCGAAGACCGGGAGCTCGCTCGAACCGCCTGCTTCAGCTTCGGGCGAGCCCCATCGATT
>DASXFL010000142.1:0-7119 GCA_036489595.1 Solirubrobacterales bacterium | reverse complement strand
CTGCAACGCCCGCCTGGCAGAGCTCACGGCTGGCCGCTTCGCAGAGCCGCTAGCCGTCGGCTCAGTCAGATGAAGGCCACGATCGAAACAGATGTCGCTGTCGTCGGTGGTGGTCCCGCTGGTCTCGCCGCCGCCGTAGAGTTGCGCCGGCGTCACCTTCATCGCCGCGCTCAGGGTCCGTTCCAGGATCGCCCTGCACTTCGCCTTCGAGCCGCCGCCGCAGTAGACGCGGCTCCACGGCGCCCGCGGCTTCGGCCCGAAGAGGTCGCGCAGGTCCTTGTCGACGTAGCTGTACCAGCCGTCGTCGTAGTCGGGCGCGGTCGGCGAGCCGCCGACCACCGAGCCGGTTCCGAGCATCCCTTCCAGCCGCTCGTAGGCCTTCTTGCCGAGCACCGGCCCGAACTCGCCTTCGAGCAGCTTCGGCCACCAGGCGTCCATCAGCTCGATCGCCGGCGTTTCTTCGTCTTCGCCGTTGCGGTCGAGGTCGCGGCGGTGGGCGCCGTGCTGGTGCCAGGTCTTCAGGGTCGCAACCGCTTCCCGCAGCTTCGCCGACTTCGGCTTGCCGATCGCCTTGAGGATGATCGGCAGCAGCTTGTAGCCGCGCAGGTCCTCGCTCGCCGGTTCCTCCATCGCCTGCACCAGCTGGGCGATGTTCATCTTCTTCTTGCCCTTGATCGCCGCCTTGACCCGGTCGGAGATCATCTGCGAGCGGAAGACCGGGCCGTAGTCGTACTTGTCGTCGGCAGCGGCCCATTCCGGCGCCTGCTTGTTGTTCCAGGAGACGAGGAATTCTGGATCGACCGCCTGCGGGTGCTTGCTGAAGGGCAGGAAGTCGGCCGTCTGCGTCTTCGGGTTGAAGCCCTTCCAGTCGTACTGGCCGGTGCCGAGGATCGGGAAGTCGGGCGAGGTCCCCCAGGCCCGCTGGGGCATCGCCCCCGAGAGCGCGTAGGCGATGTGATCGGCGTCCACATAGCTCCAGTTGAAGAGGAAGCCGATGTTGGAGACCGCCTTCTTGAAGCCCGCGACTCCAGTCACCACACCCGGTTCGTTGAGCTGAGCGAAGCCGATCACCGAGTCGGCCTCGTGGAAATAGGTGCTGCGCTCGTGGACGAAGGCGACTTTCATGCCCTTCACCTTGCCGCGGGCGAAGACGATCCCGTGGACGGTCCGGTAGGCGACCAGCGTCTGCTGGCCTTCCGGGGTCGAGTCGATCTGGTTCGGTACCCATTTCTCAGTCCGCGTCAGCTTTTCCATCTTCAGGCACTTGCCCTTGTAGAGGTAGTGGAAGCGGTCCTTGCAGAGCACCTCGGCGAAAG
This sequence comes from Solirubrobacterales bacterium, assembly GCA_036489595.1. Taxonomy (GTDB): domain Bacteria; phylum Actinomycetota; class Thermoleophilia; order Solirubrobacterales; family 70-9; genus VAYN01. Next base: position 5,803 of record DASXFL010000142.1, on the reverse strand, counting down.
TGTCGACGTTGTCGGAGTCGGCGGACGTGGCGCTCCAGGCGTAGTCGCGGCCGTGGCCGAGCTCGACGTAGAGGTTGACGCCGGCGAAGGCGGCGCCGCGGGCGTCGATCCCGGGCCCGTGCAGGTCCTCCTCCATCAGGATCTGCGGCACGTAGTAGCCGACCTGCGGGCCCATCACCGCGATCGGGTGGCCGTCGGTCGAGTTCTTCGCCGGGACGAGCTCCCAGTTGGAGGCGTGGCCGGTGGCTTCGATCGAAGCCTGCAAGCGGCCGCCGATCGTGTTCAGATTTGGGCCGGCGGTGGAGGCGCTGGCGGCCTTTTCTTCGTGCACGCTGTTCGGTTCCGGCAGCGCCAGGCCGCGCTTGGCGAAGGCGCTGCGGGTCTCGTAGGGGAACGGCTTGTCGATCGTCGTTGGCGCTTCCGGGTCGTTCTTGGAGCGGAACCCGAGCCAGGCCTTGCGGCCGGCCTTCTTGCCCATCCGTTCGACGAAGGCCTCCATCGTCAGCGCCGAGTTCAGCTCGTTGCCGCCGCCGCGGCCGAAGATGCCGCCGATCAGCGAGGCGATCGCGACCACGTCGGTCGGTTTCCACGGTTCCATCGGCTGGTTCAGCAGCGTGTATTCGGCCGGCTTCAGCAGCGGGTTGGAGTTGGCGGCGGCGATGTAGGCGTTGATCCCTTCGACGTAGCTGTCGAGGTCTTCGACCGCCTGCTGGCCCTTGCGGCCGTAGAGCTTCGGCATCTGGGCGATCTGCTTTTCGAGATCGGCTTCGGTGTAGGGCGCGAACTGCCACTGGCTGGCGTCGGCGCCGGCGTTGGAGCCGCCCAGGAAGGAGGCGAGTTCGGCACGGCCGGTGTGGCGCAGCACGTCCATCAGGAAGAGGCGATCCTGGGCGCCTGCGTAGCCGGCGCCGAACTCGGTGTCGGCGCGGGTTTCGCCATAGATGTGCGGGATTCCGTAGGCCTTGTCGCGGACGATCGTCACCCCTGGCCGCGGCTCGACCGTCGATTCGACTTCACCGGCGGGAACACCGAAGGTGGCGTCCTTGAAGTAGAGCGGTACCTGCGCTTCGGTCAGGGTCGGCGATGCGTACAGGAGCCCTTCGTAGAGCGGCTGCTGGTCGGCGAAGTGCAGCGGCAGGATGTGTTCCTGGCCGCGGGCTTGGAGCAGCTGGGAGGCGTTGACGAGGCCGTTCTCCCCGGGCGGGAGGACGCTGCGGAAGCCGCCGGCGTCGTTGGTCCCGTACGGCTGCACCACGGCCGCCCCGGAGCCGGCCGCGAAGGCCGCGGTCGCCGCTGCGACCAGCGCGAGGGCGAGGACCACACGCAGAGAACGCCAGCTATTCAAATCAACCTCCTCGAGTTCCCGGCGGCCTCCCACCGCACCCGCCAAGCATATGCCCGTCGGAGCGGTTTCCTAACCGAGGCTGAGGGTCTGGGCTTCGTGCCAGGGGGTGAGGACGCGTGGGCCCTCGGGGGTGATGGCGACGGTGAACTCGAAGTGGGCGGCGAGCGATTCGTCTTCGGAGTAGACGGCCCAGCCGTCGTCGCCCATCCGCACCAGCGGGCCGCCGGCGTTGACCATCGGCTCGATCGCCAGCACCATCCCCTCTTCCAGCTCCGGCCCACGGCCGGGCTCGCCGAAGTTCGGCACCTGCGGCTCCTCGTGCATCTCCCGGCCGATTCCGTGACCGACCAGGGTGCGGATGATCGAGAGCCCCTCGGCCTCGACGTGGCGCTGAATCGCGTGGCCGATGTCGCCGAGGTGGTTGCCCGGGCGCGCCTCCTCGATGCCGACGAAGAGCGCCCCCTTCGTCACCTCGAGCAGCTTCTCCGCCTCCGGGCTGACGGACCCGACCGCCACCGTCATCGCCGCGTCGGCGACCCAGCCGTCCTTGACGACGCCGACGTCGATCGAGAGCAGGTCGCCGCGCTGCAGCGCCGTCCGGTCGGGGATGCCGTGGACGACCATCGAGTTGGGCGAGGCGCAGATCGAGCCGGGGAAGCCGCGGTAGCCCTTGAAGGCCGGCTCGGCGCCCTGCGAGCGGATGAACTTCTCCGCCGCCTCGTCGAGCTCGAGCGTGGTCGTCCCGGCCCGGGTCTTCGACTCGAGCATCTTCAGGCAGCGGACGAGGATCTCGCCGGCGGCCGCCATCTGGTCGACCTGCTGGGGGGTCTTGCGGATGATCATCCGGTACACGCTAGCCCTCCGCCGGAGCGCTCAAACCGCCTCGTCCTGCAGGCGCAGGGTCTGCAGGCTGCGGCGAATCTCGGCCTCGACCTCCTCCGGCGCCTGGGCGCCGTCGATCCGGCGCAGGACGCTGCGCTGGTCGTAGTAGCCGACCAGTGGCTCGGTCTTCTCGTGGTAGGTCGCGAGGCGCTTGCGGATCACCTCGGGCTTGTCGTCGTCGCGGACGATCAGCTTCGAGCCGTCGACGTCGCAGATGCCCTCCTGCTGGGGCGGGTTGAACTCGACGTGGAAGACGTGGCCGCCTGCCTCGCAGGTGCGACGACCGCCGAGCCGCCGCACGACCTCGTCGTCGGAGACGTCGATCAGCAGGACGGCGTTGACGGCACGGCCGAGCTCGGCGAGCTTGGCGTCGAGTGCCTCGGCCTGGGGTGTGGTGCGGGGGAAGCCGTCGAGGATGAAGCCGTCGCGCGCCTCGGCTGAGCCGAGCGCCTCGACGATGACGCCGACGATCACCTCGTCGGGGACGAGGTCGCCCGCGTCCATGTACTGCTTCGCCGCCTTCCCCAGCTCGGTCTCCTCGCGGACCGCGGCCCGGAGAATGTCGCCGGTCGCGTAGTAGGGGAGCCGCAGGTCTTCGTTCAGCCGCTCTCCCTGCGTGCCCTTCCCGGAGCCCGGAGGCCCGAGGAGGACGAGGTTCGTCTCAGCCATCGGCCCAGTCTATTTGAGGAAGCCCTCGTAGTTCCGCATCATCAGCTGGGCCTCCAGCTGCTTCACGGTGTCGAGGGCGACGCCGATGATGATCAGGATCGAGGTGCCGCCGAAGTAGAAGTTGGCGGAGGTCTGGCTGATCAGGATCGTCGGCAGCGCCGCCACCGCGCCCAGGTAGAGGGCGCCGGGGAAGGTGAGGCGCGAGAGGATGCGGTCGAGGTACTCGGCGGTCGGCCGGCCGGGCCGCACGCCGGGGATGAAGCCGCCGTATTTTTTCAGGTTGTCGGCCTGGTCCACGGGGTTGAAGGTGACCGCCGTGTAGAAGTAGGTGAAGACGATGATGAAGAAGATCTCGCCGACCACGTAGGGCCAGCTGTTGGGCGAGAAGAAGCTGGCGAAATCGAGCGCCGCCGGGGTGTTGAGGAGCTGCCCGATGGTCGGCGGGAAGGCCATGATCGAGGCGGCGAAGATGACCGGGATGACGCCGGCCATGTTGACCCGCAGCGGCAGGTAGGTCGAGCCGCCGGAGGTCATTTTGCGCCCGACCACGCGTTTCGCGTACTGGACCGGGATCCGCCGCTGGCCCTCCTGGACGAAGACGATCGCGACGATCACTGCCAGGGCGATGAACGGCATCATCACGACGAAGACCTGATCGGGGTTGTTCCACCACTTGGTGATCCCGTTCGGGATCGAGGAGGCGATCGAGGCGAAGATCATCAGCGAGATCCCGTTCCCGATCCCGCGCTGGGTGATCAGCTCGCCCAGCCACATCAGCAGGGTGCAGCCGGCGGTCAGGCAGATCACGATCAGCATCACCTTCGGGAAGGTCAGGTTGCCGACCACGTTGGCTCCGGTTTCCTTGCCGAAGCTGCGGAAGAGGAAGACATAGCCGAGCGACTGCACGAAGGCCAGGCCGACGGTCAGGTAGCGCGTGTACTGGGTGATCTTCTGCTGCCCGACTTCGCCCTCTTTCTGCAGGCGCTCGAGCGAGGGCACGACCACGGTCAGCAGCTGCAGGATGATCGAGGCCGTGATGTACGGCATGATCCCCAGCGCGAAGAGGCTGAGGCGCGAAAGGCTGCCGCCCGAGAAGAGGTTGAGGAAGCCGAGGATGTTGGAGCCGCCGAAGTTGCCGGAGATTTCCTTGACGGCGTCGACGTTGACTCCGGGAGCGGGGATGTAGGCACCCGCCCTGTAGATCAGGAGCATCGCCGCCGTGAACGCCAGTTTCTTTCGAATATCCGCAACGGCGAACGCGTTGAGAATAGTTCTGAGCATTACGGCTCCAGAGTGTGACAGGTACCGCCGGCCGCCTCAATCTTCTCCCTGGCGGTCGCGCTGAAGGCGTGCGCTCGGACCGTCAGTTTCTTCTTGATCTCGCCGCGGGCGAGGATCTTGACGGGGTCCTTGCGGGTGGCGAGGCCCTTCTCCTTGAGGGACTCGACGGTCACCTCGGCGCCGTCGTCGAAACGCTCCTCGAGGTCGGCCAGGTTGACCGGCTGGGTCTTGGTCCTGAAGTTCTCGAACGGCATCGACTGCTTTTTGTGCGGGCCGCGGAGCTTTCGCATCCGCATGTGGATCGGGTTCTGGCCGCCCTCGTAGTTGGCCTTCTCCTTCGCGCCCGAGCGCGAGCCGGCGCCCTTGTGGCCGCGGCCGGAGGTCTTGCCGCGCGAGCCCTCGCCGCGGCCGATCCGCTTGCGGGCCTTTTTCGAGCCGGGCTTCGGCTTCAAGTTATGGAGGCCGATCTCCTCGGCGCGGTTGCGCTCGGCCATCAGTCGCTCACCTCGACGAGGTGTGAGACGACGCGGAGCTGGCCCTGCAGCTGCGGCGTGTCCTCGCGCTCGACCGCCTTGCCGATGCGGCCGAGCCCGAGCGCCCGCAGAGTCGCTTTCTGCTTCGGGTCGGTGCCGTTGGTCGACCTGACCTGGGAGATCTTGACCGCGCTCACGACTGCGGCTCCTCGCTGCCGGCGGCCTCCTCGGCGGCCGGCGGCGCGGCACCCTCGTCGGCCGGGACCGGCTCGGCCGAAGGCGCGGCGTCCTCTGCGGCCGGCACCTCCGGCGCAGTCGCCACCGGCTCCGAACTCTCGTCAGCTTTCCCCTCGGCGGCGGGGGTCTCGGCGGCAGCCGGCTCGGCCGGAACCGGGTCCGCAGCGGCGGCCCCGTCGGCGGGATCGGGGGAGTCCTCCGACGAGCCTCCCCGCTGTTGCTCGGCGGAGGACTCCCCCGAGTCCGCCGCCAAATGCTCGCCCTTGCCGTTCCCGTTGCCCCCGTCCAGCCCCAGCACCTGAGCCACCGTCAACCCCCGCAGCTCGGCAACCTCCTCGGGCCGGCGCAGGTTGATCAGGCCGTCCATCGTCGCCTTGACGAGGTTGATCGGGTTCTGGGTGCCGATCGATTTGGTCAGCACGTCGCGGACCCCGCCGAGCTCGAGCACGGCGCGGACGCCGCCGCCGGCGATCACTCCGGTACCGGGGCTGGCCGGGCGCAGGACGACGTGGCCGGCGCCGAAGCGGCCGATGATCGGGTGGGTGATCGTCTGCCCGTATTTGGGAACGCGGATCAGGTTCTTGCGGGCGTCCTCGACGCCCTTCTGGATCGCCAGCGGGACCTCGCGAGCCTTGCCGTAGCCGATCCCGACCACGCCCTCCTCGTCGCCGACGGCGACGAGAGCGGTGAAGGAGAAGCGGCGGCCGCCCTTGACCACCTTGGCGACGCGGTTGATCTCGATCACCCGCTCCTGTAGGTCGAGCCCGCGCGGGCGGACAGTCTCGGCGTTTTGCGCAGTCATCTTCATAGCGGGCAGGCCAGGGTAGCGGAGCTAGCGATGCTCGTCTCCGTGGTCGCGTGCGACCGGGGGTGGTACGGGCCGAGCAGATCAAGGACACAGGGCGAAGCCTTTGGC
>DASXFL010000197.1:0-6436 GCA_036489595.1 Solirubrobacterales bacterium | reverse complement strand
CGCCTGCTTGAAGCCCATCGTCCGGGCGATCCGGGGGTCCGAGTCGCCCTCCCAGTCGTCGGGCTCCGGCGCCCGCCGCCGCAACCGCTCGAAGGTGAGCAGCAGCACGCCGTTGACGGCGAGGAAGATCGCCGCCACCTCAGCCGAGGCGAAGAGGGTCCGCAGCGGGTGCTCGAGCGCGATCCCGAGGATCCCGGCCGGGATCGTCCCCACCACCAGCAGCCAGCCGAGCCGGGCGTCGTCGTCCTCGCGGTCGACGCGGCCGCCGGCCCGGATCGAACGCCACAGCCCACGCAGGATCCGCTTCCAGTCCTCCCAGAAGAAGACGAAGAGGACCAGCGCCGTCGCGCAATGGGTGGCGACCAGGAAGGCGAGGAAGTAGTCGTCGTTCTGGTGGATGTTCCAGCCGAAGACGTGCGGCAGGATGACGCTGTGGCCGAGGCTCGAGATCGGGAACGGCTCGGCGATCCCCTGGATCACTCCGAGGACGATCGATTGGAAGTATGAGATCGGTTCCAAGGCGCGAGATCCTCGTGACGCTGCATTAAGACAAGATGAGAGCGCGGACGCCTTCCGCCCCCCGCGCCCGGCCGCCCCGCCGGCGGCTCCTCAGGCGTAGCGCGCGACCGTGAAGCCGATCAGCATCGGCACGTGCAGCGCGAAGACGACCAGCGAGAGGGTGAGGACGACGAGCGGGCCGCCGGAGAGGCCGTCGTCGAGGAAGGCGTAGAGGATCATCCCGGCGATCGTCGCGTAGGCGAGGAGCGCCCAGCCGGCGACCTGGAAGAAGCGGCCCCAGGCGAAGTCCCGGACCCGCGCCAGCGCCAGCATGTTGGCGACGAGCAGCAGCGCCGAGAGCGCCAGCAGGGCGATCGCCGGCCCCAGCGCCACCGCTTGCGGCAGGTGCGAGGCGAGGTAGATGCCGCCGGCGACGATCAGCGCCAGCGAGGCCATCCCGACCTGGGTGACCGGCGGCAGCCGGCGCTCCCCGCTCAGCGCTCCCGCCTCCATCAGCCGCTCGCGATCTTGGTCATGATCACCAGCGTCGCGATCTGCAGCAGGCCGAGGATGCCGGCGGTGTAGATGAAGCGCTTCATCAGCCGTTGGATCACCGCCGGGTTCGGGCGCGGCTTCTTCAGCTCGAAGAGGACGGCGATGTTCGCCGGCTCCAGCAGCCCCAGCGCGATCACCGCCATGCAGCCGACGACGATGTAGCTGGCGACGATCCAGCCGTGGTTGTAGTAGCCGCTGTCGACGGTCCCGAGGAGGTGGCCTAGCTGCCAGCCGGCGGCCAGGGTCGCGGTCACCACCGTCGGCATGATCAGCACCATCTTCGGCATCAGCCGCGCCGTCAGTTCGATCCGTGCCGGCGGCGCCAGGCGGCCGAGGATCGGCCCGAGGACGAGGCCGAGGAAGAGGTCGATGATCGTCCAGGCGGCTCCGAAGGCGATGTGGACGAACTCCAGCGGCCACAGCTCGTCGATCGCGATGACGACGACGAGGCCGGCGAGGACGACCGCGACGATGGCCAGGCCGAGGCGGGGGACGATTTCGAACTCGGGGATCTGTAGGAGGGCGGCGGGCGGCGCTGCCGGCTGCTCGCCGGGCGCGGTGGTCTGGACCGTCGCCTCCACCCGCCTACTCTAGGGCCGCGGAGGGCGCCCGCGCAACCTCTCCCCGGGACCCTGCGTGCGTGTCCGTCGCGGAGAAGCGGAGCGGCTCGAGCGGCGGCGCGATTCGCTGCGCGCCCTTCGCCGGCGCGTCGGCGACGGGGACGAGGCGGCTTGCCGCGCAGCTGGTCGAGCAGAGCGGCGGCGCCACCGGCCCGTCAAGGCCGTGAAGGTGAGTGCGCGGCTGGGTTGAGGGCCGCCGCGGCGTGGTCGATCCGGTACATCGCCGGCATCAGCGCCAGGCCGAGAGCGACGGTCGGGAGGCCGCCGGCGACCAACGACCAACGACTGCCGAGCTCCTGCGCGATCCAGCCGACCAGCGGCCCGCCAACCACGGTCGACCCGGCCCAGGCGATCGCCCACAGCGCCATCACCCGGCCCCGCATCGCCGGCGAGGAGGCCAGCTGGAGGACGGTCTTGACCAGCGAGTTGAAGGTGATGCTGCCGTAGCCGACGAAGACCAGCGCCACCAGCTCCCAGCCGAAGGTCGGCGCCGCCGCCGCAGCGAGAATCGCCAGGCCCCAGCAGATCGCGGTCAGCGCCATCGTCTCGGCGCGGCGGCTCTGGCGCGCCGCCGCGACCAGGCCGCCCGCCACCGCTCCGGCCGCCATCGTCGCCGCCATCGCCCCGTAGGCGCCGGCACCGCCGTCGAAGGCACCGCGAGCGAGCAGCGGCAGGGTGATCGGGAACTCGTAGGCGAGGGTGCCGGTCACCGCCACCATCACCAGCGGCAGGAACAGCGCCGGCGTCCTCCGCGCGTAGCGCAGGCCGGCTCGGACCTGGCCCTTCTCGCGTGGCGGCCGTTCGCTCGGCTCTGTCTCCCCGGCCCGCATCAGCGCCAGGCTGATCAGCACGGCGATGAAGGAGACCGCGTTGAGGGCGAAGCAGGCGGCGAGCCCGACCGCGGCGACCAAGGCTCCGCCCGCCGCCGAGCCCAGCACCCGCGCCAGGTTGAGCGAGACCGAGTTGAGGGTGACGGCGTTTGCGAGCTGCCCGCGCGGGACCAGCTCGGGGATCAGGCTCTGGCGGGCGGGGTTGTCGAAGACGGTGCTGCAGCCGAGCGCCAGCGAGAGGCCGAAGACGAGCGGGATCGTGATCGCGCCGGTGGCGATCAGCAGCGCGAAGGCGACGGCGACCGCGGCCTGGGCAGTTTGGGTGAAGTAGAGGAGGTGGCGCTTGTCGTGGCGGTCGGCGATCAGGCCGCCATAGGGGCCGAGCAGGACGAAGGGCAGCAGACGGGCGCCGGCGACGAAGCCGAGGGTGGTGCCGCTGCCGTCGAGCCGGAGGACGAGGAAGGCAAGCGCCAGCGTCTGCATCCAGGTGCCGGCGATCGAGATCGACTGGCCCCAGAAATAGAGCCGGTAGTTGCGGACGGCGAGCGAGGAGGTGACCCGGGCGAACGCCGGCCCGGCGGCCGGCCGCCTCATGCCTCGAACTCGGCCAGGCGCCCGATCAGCTCGCCGGCCCGCAGCAGCTGCCGCTGCTCGCGCTCGGACAGCGTCCCCTCGACCGCTTTGCCGAGCCAGCTGTCGCGCTCGCTCCGGGTCGAGGCGAGGAGGGCGCGGCCGCTCCGGGTGAGGTGCACGAGCACGCGCCGCCCATCGGCTTCGTCCCGGCGGCGGACGACCAGGCGGGTGGCTTCGAGCTCGCGCAGGGCGGCAGCGACGTTGGAGCTGGTCATCTGCAGCTCCTCACCGAGGCGGCCGGGCTGGGCGCCGGGGTCGAGGCGGTCTAGCGCCGCGAGCACCTGCATCGCGGATCGTGAGATGCCGCTGCCGGGGAGAGTCTCCCGGCGCAGGCGCCGCTGCAGGAGCTTGATCTGCTGCCGCAGCCGCCGCACCTCGCTTTCATTCATATGCCTATTTTACATAGCTATTCCCAATAGGTAATTGCCCGATGCCGGGGTCAGGCCTGCTCGGGGTGCTGATGGTGCGCCGTCAGCTGTAGCCACTCGACTCGGCTCGGCGGACCTTCGACGCCGCCCGCGGCGAGCGCCGGGCCGAGCCGCTCCTCCATGAACTGCTCCTGGTCGGCCCGCGAGCGCCAGACCTCGTAGACGACGAAGCCGCCGTCGCCGGCCGCGGCGATGTGGGTGACGAGGCCCTCCGGCCAATCGCCCTCACCGGTCTCCATGTCGATGCCCAGCGCATCGTTGACCCTTGCGTACGTGTCCGCGCTCAATCCGTCGAACTCGAGGATCAATCCATCAGCCATCTCGCCCTCCTACTTGGATGCGGCCGAGCGTCGCGACGCTCTCACCGGCGCGCCCATCCGTCAAGCCGGCCCCGTGCCCGACGAGGCCGATCGGGTAGACCTCCGGAGACAAGCTCATCCGGGACCCCGGTCCCCCCGCATGCAAGGAGTGGAGATGGCAGCACGCAAAGGCAGTGCCGAGTGGCAGGGCGACCTCAAAGGCGGCGGCGGCACGGTGACCGTCGGCGAGGGCGCCTGGACCGGCAGCTACTCCTTCGTCTCGCGCTTCGAGGAGGGCGAGGGCACCAACCCGGAGGAGCTGATTGCCGCCGCCCACGCCTCCTGCTTCGCGATGGCGCTCAGCAACGCGCTGGCCGAAGCCGGCACCCCGCCCGACTCGATCAAGGCCGAGGCAGGCGTCTCCCTGCGCCGCGTCGACGACGCCCCGACGATCGCCCAGATCGACCTCGACGTCGTCGGCTCGGTGCCCGGCATCGACGAGGAGACCTTCCTCGCCACCGCCGAGGAGGCGAAGAAGGCCTGCCCGGTCTCCCGCGCGCTCGCCGGCGTCCCCGAGATCAACCTCAGCGCCCGCCTCGCCTAGCCCGGCAGGCGATAGTTCCGAGCCGCTGCGGGTAGAGGCTCGGCGCACCGAGTCACCCGAGCGAGGAGGTCCGCGATGCCAGGAAGAGCGGGAACGAGACGGCGGCGGCCGTACGGCGCAGAGCTCCTCCTCTTGCTCGGCGTCGCGGTCCTCTACACGTTGCTCGGAGCCACACCGGCGCTGGCCGGCAAGAAGCCCCCGAGCCTCGCCTCCACCTCCCAGTACACGGCCTTCATCGAATACGTCAAAAAGCTCGACGGCCTGGTCGGCGAGGCCAGCTCGCCCGGCCAGAAAAGCACCTACGAGACCGAACTGACCGCAAAGAGGGAAGCGGCCGCTCACAAAGCCAACGCCCTCTTCAACCGCGAGAGCGAAGAAGCCGGGGCCGAAGCCAATGCCGAATACAAGGCCCAGGCAAGCGCCGTCCGGGCCCGCGAAGAAGAAGGACTAGCCGCCGTCCGAGCCGAAGTCGCCGCCAAGCTCAAACGCGCCGAAGCCGGTTACCACTCGAAGCTGGAACGCATCGCCACCGGCCACGCCAACTTCGAATCCAGCGTCCACGAACAGATCGAAGGCCTCCGCGCCAAGAAGGCCGCCGCCGAACCGTCCCAAAAGGAATCGATCCAAGCCCAAATCACTGCGCTCATGGAGAAGCTCCAGGCCAACCGCCAGGAAGGCACCGAAAAGCGCACGCAGGTCAAGGCCTCCTTCAGGACCCAGAAGGAAGAAATCCACACCGCCGGCGGCAAGAAGGAAACGGCGATCGGGGAAGCGGCCGAAGCCAAAATCGAGAAGATCTCCAAGCACTGGAAGAACGTCTTCAACGAAAGGAAGGCGAAGCTGAACGGCAAGCGCGAAAGCCAGCTCGCCTATTTGAGCTCGAAGCTCGAAAAAGGGCGAGCCGACATCGCGAGCATGCCGGGGTCGTGAAGGACCCTCAACCGTCAGGAGCCGTGCAGCAACGAGAGCGCGCGCTCGCGCACCCCGGCTTTTGCCCGCGGGTCGACGAGGGCGCCGGCGACTTTCTCCACCTGCCTGTCGAAACGCTCCAGCCACTCTTGGGACGCCTCCCGCCAGGCGCCGATCACCTGGTCGAGAGCGGATGGCACTGCCGGGACGGGAACCGCCGAAAGATCGGGATCATGCCGGAGCACCGCTTGAACGAACTGCGCACTCTCGAGGTCACCGGCCTCAGCCACCGCCTGACCCCCAGCGAATACCATGCCTTGCGACAGCAGATCCTCGCCGATCGTCAGCTCGCCGTCGATCGCTCCGCCGACCAGGATCAGCCGCTCCTCGCAACCGGCTGGGACGTAAGCTCGGGGGTCTGGGTACGCCTCGAGCGTGGCCGCGATCCTCGTCGCGTAGGCGTCGACATTGGTCGCCACTCGGGCCACCGTCGCCTTCGAGGCCTTCGCATCCCCAACCGAAGCCGCACGCTCTCGCCGCTCGCTGACTGCCGCACGAAGGTCACGCTCGAGCGAGATTCGAGCCGTCTCGGGGTCATGCAACCCCAGCAGGTCGAGTAGCGCGAGGTCGAACGACATCCGATCGGAGTCGCCGAGCTCTTCTGAGATCAGCGTAGTTTCGCGGGCCCGCGCGGGTGCGAACGCCTCCTTGAGGAGCTGTCGGGATTGCCGGTCGAGGGCCTCAGGGGACGGGACGAGCACATTGTCCCAGTCGGCGCGCTTCATCTCCAAGACACCTTCACCCAGGTTGGTTCTGCCGCGGAGCTCGACCTGGCTCGTCACCAGCAGCGAATTAAGCGAGGCGAGAAGCAGCTCGGCAAAGTTGGGATCGTGCGGAGTCACCACGAACAACTTGTCGAGTACCACCTCTGGTCGCTTTGCAGTCAGGAGGGTTGCCGGATAGCGTCGGTCGAAATGCTCGGGTACGACGATTCGGGGTAGCGCAGTCGGCTGCGTCGTTATCGAATACCAATACGGCTTCCGGTTCTTCACCTGAGATC
>DASXFL010000196.1:0-15866 GCA_036489595.1 Solirubrobacterales bacterium | reverse complement strand
CTTTCCGATCGGCGCCCCCGTCACCCACAAAAGCTGGGGTGCGGGCGAAGTGCAGCGCTATGACCGCGACCGGGTCGTCGTCCTCTTCGAGGCGGTCGGCTACCGCACCCTCGACCTCGGGCTGGTCAAGGAAGAGGGGCTGCTGCAGCTCGCCTAGAAGAAGGCGCCGCCCTTGTATTCGCCGAAGACGTCGCGCATCGCGCCGCAGACCTCGCCGAGCGAGGCTTCGGCGGCGAGCGCCGCGCGGATCGGATGCAGCAGGTTGCCATCGCCGCGGGCGACGTCGCGGAGCGCGTCGAGCTTGGCGTCGACCGCCGCCTGGTCACGGCGCTCCTTGAAGGCCTTCAGGCGCGTCAGCTGACGCTGCTCGGACTCGGGGTCGACCTTGAGGATGTCGACGTCGTCGACCTGGTCGGTGACAAATTTGTTGACGCCGACGATGATGTCCTGGCCGGAGCGGTAGCGCTCGTGGTAGCTGTGCGCCGACTCCTCGATCTCCCGCTGCATGAACTCGAGCGCCTCGACCGAGCCGCCGAGCTCTTCGACCTTGCCCATCAGCTCCCAGGAGCGCGCTTCGACCTCGTCGGTCAGCGACTCGACGAAGTAGGAGCCCGCGAAGGGATCGACCGTCTCGGCGACGCCCGACTCGTAGGCGAGCACCTGCTGGGTGCGCAGGGCGATCCGGGCGGAGCGCTCGGTCGGCAGCGCCAAGGCCTCGTCGAAGCCGTTGGTGTGCAGCGACTGGGTGCCCCCGGCGACCGCAGCGAAGCCCTGCAGCGCCACCCGCACGATGTTGACCTCGGGCTGCTGCGCCTGCAACGTCACCCCGCCGGTCTGCGTGTGGAAGCGGATCTGCATCGATTTGGGGTTCTCGGCGCCGAACCGCTCTTTCACGATTTTCGCCCACATCCGGCGAACGGCGCGGAACTTGGCGATCTCCTGGAACACGTTGTTGTGGCAGTTGAAGAAGAAGGCGAGACGCGGCGCGAACTCGTCGATCTTGAGACCGCGCTCGAGCGCCGCCTCGACGTAGGCGATCGCGTTGGAGAGCGTGAAGGCGACCTCCTGCACGGCCGAGCAGCCCTTCTCGCGGATGTGGTAGCCGGAGATCGAGATCGTGTTCCATTTCGGTACGTTCTCCTGGCAGTACTCGAAGGTGTCGGTGGTCAGGCGCATCGTCGGCACGGGCGGGAAGATGTAGTTGCCGCGCGCCATGTACTCCTTCAGCACGTCGTTCTGGACCGTGCCGCGCAGTTTCTGGGACGGCACGCCCTGCTCCTCGCCGACCAGCTCGTAGAGCAGCAACAGGACCGCCGCGGGCGCGTTGATCGTCATCGAGGTGGAGACGCTGTCGAGCGGGATCTGGTCGAAGCAGATCCGCATGTCCTCGATCGTGTCGATCGGCACCCCGGTCCGTCCCACCTCGCCGAAGCAGAGCGGGTCGTCGGAGTCACGGCCGAGCTGGGTCGGCAGGTCGAAGGCCATCGAGAGGCCGGTCGAGCCGTTCTCGATCAGGTAGCGGTAGCGCTCGTTGGTGTCCTCCGGCGAGGCGAAGCCCGCGTACTGGCGCATCGTCCACAGCCGGTCGCGGTACATCCCCTCGTGGATGCCCCGGGTGAACGGCGGCGCTCCCGGCTCGCCCAGCCGCTCCGCCAGCCCCGGGGCGACGTCGCCCTCCTCGTAGAGGGCCTCGATCTCGATCCCGGAGTCGGTGAAGATCCGCTCGTCGCCGGGGCCGACGACCGGGGCGATCGTCCGGTGCTCGTCCTCGGTGGCTGACCCGTTCGGGGGATTCATCGCCGCCAAGGATATTGACCTGCGCCTGGATGATCATGCCCAACGCAACCCTGGCTGGCTGGCCGAGTTGTTAACGACGTGTGGCGGGAATAGGCTCGCCATCAATCGACTTGCCGCAAGTTGCCTTCAGGGACAGCAGGGGGCGGCAACAACGGAGGTAACACCCATATGCACGAAGTCACCCAGCCACGCCCGGCCCTGGGGAAGCTGCTGCCGCTCGGCGCTGTGGCGACTGCGCTGATCGCGCTGCTCGCATTCGCACCCCTGGCCTCGGCTACCCCCGACCCGGTCGCGAAGGGATCGGCCACGATCACCCTCAACAGCTCTTGGACCAAGTACCTGAAGACCTTCGGGATCAAGATCCAGAAGGTCAAGCCGGCCAAGCTCAAGGGCCAGAAGGCGACGTTCAAGGTCACCGGCGGTTCGATGGACCCGACCAACGGGCTCGGCAACCTGACCCTCGGCGGCGCCCTCAAGTTCAAGGCCGGTAAGAAGACTGCGACCGTCAACGGACTCGTCCTCAACACCGGCAAGAGCGCGCTCGAAGGCAAGATCGCCGGCAAGAAGGTGAAGATCGCGAAAACCGGCGGGCTCAGCTACAAGCGCAACGGCTTCGGGGTCAACGTCAACCTGAAGAAGCTGCAGCTGACCAACTCCGCGGCGCAGCAGCTGAACAAGAAGCTGGGCTTCGCGAAAGGCAAGCCGAAACCGTTCCTGAAGAACAAGGTGATCGGCAAATCGGCTTCCTCGGACCAGCCGAAAACGGTGACGCTGGTCGCGGGCGGCAACATGACCGTCGCCCTCAACGCGGAACTGGCGACCAAGCTGGGCAACGCGCAGGTGAAGATCGAACCCCTCACGGGGACCACGGTGCTTCCCGGCAACAACTACTCGTTCCCGGTCACGGGCGGCACCTTCGCCCCGACCGGAACCGCGGGCACCGTGCTCTCGGCTGGCGGCCTCTCGCTCGTCCAGAAGCTGTCGATAGCGGGCAAATCGCTCGACACCAACATCACGCTCGGGGCTTTCACCTACGACCTCCAGGCGAAAACCATCACGGTCGAAGTCAGCGCCACCTCGTCCGCGAGCAAAGAATTGAACCTCGGGGCGCTCGGCCGCAGCTCGGTCGCCGACGTCTCGATCGGCGGCGTGATCGCCGATCCGAACACCCGCTCGGTCGCGGTGCAGAACAGCTCCGCGATTCTGCAGACGGTCAGTGGCGAAGTCCTCAACGGCTTCGTCAAGGTGTTCGCGGAATACACCAAAGGGCTGAAGGAACTCGAAGCCAAAGCACTTGGCGAAGAAGCCGAAAAACTCGGCGCAGAAGCCAAAAAAGCTGGCGAAGAAGCCGAAAAACTCGCCGGCGAAGGCAAACTCGCCGAAGCGGCAGCCAAACAAAAAGAAGCGTAAGACAAAAAAGCCGCCGCGGAAGCCAAAGGAAAAGAAGCGGAAACGAAACTGGCCGAAGGCAAACCGGCCAAGGAAAAATTCGAAAAGGACAACGCGATCGCCGGTGGTCAGCCGCTGGGGCTCGTCTCGTTCTCGGGGCAGGCTCAGTAGCTCGTAGCGGGATGTATCGAAAAAGGGCGGCCCTCGGGGCCGCCCTTTTTCATGCCCGCGACGAGGTTGCCTTTTCCGGCGCTATTCGACGAAAAGGCAACCTCGACGGCGGGGAAGGCGGAGCTACGCGGTGGCGCCGATCAGGCGCTCGTGGCCGGCCTGCTCGATCGTTCGCCGCAGGCCCTCGAGCAGCTGCACGTCCGGCTCCCAGCCGAGCATCTCCTTGGCGCGGCCGATGTTGGGGCGGCGCTGTTTCGGGTCGTCGGTGGGAAGCGCCTCGTAGACGATCTCCGACTTCGACCCGGTCACCTCGATCACCGCTTCGGCCAGTTCGAGCAGCGTGAACTCGGTCGGGTTGCCGATATTGACCGGGACGTGGACGCCGGACTCGGCGAGGGCGACGATGCCGCGGATCAGGTCGTCGACGTAGCAGAAGCTGCGGGTCTGGCTGCCGTCGCCGAAGACGGTCAGCGGCCGGTCCTCGAGCGCCTGCCGCAGGAAGGTGGGGATCGCGCGGCCGTCGTGGGCTCGCATCCGCGGGCCGTAGGTGTTGAAGATGCGGACGATCGCGGTGTCGACACCCTGCTGGCGGTGGTAGGCCATCGTCAGCGCCTCGGCGTAGCGCTTCGCCTCGTCGTAGACGCCGCGCGGGCCGATCGGGTTGACGTGGCCCCAGTAGTCCTCCTGCTGCGGGTGCACCTCCGGGTCGCCGTAGACCTCGCTAGTCGAGGCGAGCAGGAAGCGGGCGCGCTTGAACTTGGCGACGCCGAGCATGTGGTGCGTCCCCTGCGAGCCGACCTTGAGCGTGTGCAGGGGCAGCCGCAGGTAGTCGATCGGGCTGGCCGGCGAGGCGAGGTGGTAGACGAAGTCGATCGCCTCGGGGATCTCGACCTGGTCGATGATGTCGATCGGCCGGAACTCGAACCGCTCCTCGCGGATGTGCTCGATGTTCTCGAGCGAGCCGGTCTCGAGGTTGTCGATGCAGATCACCCGGTGGCCCTTGCCGAGCAGGTGCTCGCAGAGGTGAGAGCCGAGGAAGCCCGCGCCCCCGCTGACTACGCAGGTCGTCATGGCCGCGATGCTATCGATGCGTCTCCGCGGCGGCGCTCCTGGGCGGCCATCAGCTGCACCGAGATCAGCAGCAGAACGTCGACCGCGAGGCCGAGGACGGCGCCGAACTGGGACTCGACGAAGGAGAAGACGCGGGTGATGAAGATCGAGACCAGCAGCGCCCGCGCCAGCCAAGCGTAGGCGGCGAGGCGGTTGCCGGCGGCGAGGCGGGCCAGGCCGACGACGACGAAGGCGGTCGAGACCGCGGTCGAGCAGAGGCTGGCGACGTTGACGAAGCTGAGGTGGGCGATCGAGTCGCCGCCGGAGCCGAGCACGAGCCCGACGATGGTCAGGATCAGGGTCACGACCCAGACCACGAAGACCGCGGTGACGGCGCCGTGGAACCAGCTCTTCGCGGCCCAGCCCTCGTAGCGGCGGGTGACCGCGGCGCCGGCGCGGGCGAACCAGGGCGGGTCGGGGTCGGGGGTCGAGTCGAGCTGCTCGACCAGGTGGAGCAGCGGCGCTCGCAGCTCGTTCGAGGCCGGGACCTCGGCGAGCAGGGCGAGGGCCCGGCGGCGGCTGCCCTCGCGCAGCGGCGCGATCGTCGCTTCGCCGATCAGCTCGATCGCGTTCCGCACCCGCTCGGACTCGTTGAGGCCGCGGTGGCGCTGGTAGGCGCGCGAGACCAGGAAGAGGGTGATGAAGACGAGGTAGATCAACGCCGCCGCCGGCTTGAAGAAGTAGTTGTTGTCGGCGGTGATGAACTTGCCGAGCTCGTCGATGAAGAAGCCGAAGCCGACGCCGCCGATCAGCGCCGCCGGCCAGCGGGCGCGGCGGCCGAGCAGGCTCAGCAGGATCGCCAGCGCGATCACCATCAAGAGGCCGCCCCAGAGCAGGTGGGCGATGTGGAGGCCGTGGCCGCCGAGCTGCGGGTAGTTGGTCAGCCAGAGCTGGGTGCGGATGCAGAGGATCGTCGTCACCGCGGCGACGAAGAAAGTCTCGTGCAGGAGGCCGAGGTCGGCGTTGCGGCCGGCGCCCCGGAAGGGTCGGAAGCTGCGGCTCACGCCTGCGCCTCCTCGGCGACCGGCGGGGCGGCGACGGCAATCGCCGCCATCTTCTCCCGGCTGTGCTCGCGGGCGTAGAAGAAGTAAATGCAGATGCCGATCAGCGCCCAGACCGCGAGCCGGATCCAGGTCGCCCCGGGCAGCGTCGCCATCAGCGCCAGCGAAGAGACGATCGCGGTGACGGCGACCAGCGACAGCGCCGGCACCCGGAAGGGGCGCTCGAGGTCCGGGTAGCGGCGGCGCAGCACGACGACGCCGGCGGAGACGATGATGAAGGCGAGCAGGGTGCCGATCGAGATCAGTTCGCCGAGGACCGAGAGCGGCACCAGGGCGGCGACGGTGCCGCCGGCGACGCCGCAGACGAGGATCGAGAAGTGCGGCGTCTTCGTCTTCTCCCCGACCTTGCCGAAGGCCGGCGGCAGCATTCCGTCCTCGGACATCCGCATGAAGATCCGGGTCTGGCCGTAGAGGGTGACGAGGACGGTCGAGGCGAGGCCGACGACGGCGGCGACGTCGGTCGCCCGCAGAAGCCACTCGAGGTGCGGGCCGGCGGCGTGGACGGCGGCAGCGATCGGGTCGGCGACGCCGAGCTGCCGGTAGTTGAGCATGCCGGTGAGGACGAAGCCGACGGCGATGTAGATCGCGGTCGCGATCAGGACCGTGCCGAGCAGGCCGATCGGGATCGTGCGGCGCGGGTTGCGTGCCTCGGCGGCCGCGGTCGAGACCGCGTCGAAGCCGATGTAGGCGAAGAAGACGATGCCGGCGCCGCGCAGGACCCCGGTCCAACCGAAGTCGCCGAAGCCGCCGTGGTGGGCGGGGACGAAGGGGGTCAGGTTCGAGGAGGAGACGTGGAAGACGCCGATGACGACGACCAGCACCAGGATCGTCAGCTTCAGCGCCACCATCGCGTTGTTGGCGATCGCTGACTCCCTGGTCCCGAGGTAGAGGGCGCCCGAGGTCAGCAACATGATCGTCAGCGCCGGCAGGTTGACGATCCCGTGTTCGGAGCCGAACGGCGCGGCGGCGAGGTCGTGGGGGATCTGGACCCCGATCGAGCTGCAGAGGCTGACCAGGTAGCCGGACCAGCCGACGGCGACAGTGGAGGCAGCGAACAGGTACTCGAGCAGCAGGTCCCAGCCAATGAACCAGCCGACGAAGGAGCCGAAAGCCGCAAAGGCGTATGAGTAGGTGCTGCCGGCGGCGGGGATCGAGGAGGCGAGCTCGGCGTAGCAGAGCGCGGTGAGGCCGGCGACAATGCCGGCGAGGACGAAGGAGATCAGCACCGCCGGGCCGGCGTAGTGGGCGGCGGCGTCGCCGGTGACGACGAAGATGCCGGCGCCGACGACGCTGGCAACGCCGAGCAGGGTGAGGCTGAACGCGCCGAGCGCGTGCGAGTCGAGCCGCTTGCGGTCGTGGGCGGCGGTAGCGAGGATCGCATCGAGGTTGCCGCGGGCCGGGCCGACTGGGCTCATCGGCGGGAATCCTGCCAAGGTGCGCGGCCGTGACCCGCTCGCGTCCGCTCGTGCTCGCCTCGGCGCTCGTCGCGGCGCTGCTCTGCAACTACTGGGCGCTCGAAGGCCTGCTCGCCGACCGCACCAACTTCGACGGCTCCTGGATCAGCGACCTCTCGACCCGCTCCGAGGGCTCCGGCGCGATCTTCGTTGCCCTCGGGGTCGCCTCGGGGCTGGCGGTCGCGGCCTTCGCGCTGGTGCTGCTGAACGGGCCGCTCGGCCAGCGGCGGCCCTGGCTGCGGCGGGGGCTCTGGGCGCTGCTCGCCGCCGGGGCGACGATCGTGATCGCCTCCGCCGCCCCGCTCAGCTGCGCCGAAGGGCTGGAAGCGGACTGCACCCTGAAGGGCGACGGCCTTGACCTCGTCCACTCGATCGCCACCGGCGGCGAAATCGTCGCCACCGTCCTCGCCTTCGCCCTCGTCGGCTGGGGCCTCCGCCGTCCAGACCGTGGTTGTCCTTTGTCCGGCTATTCCGGACAAAGGACAACCACAGGGCCGAGAACCGGACAAAGGACAACCGCGCTGCGGGAGATCGGGGCGTTTACGTTGGTGCTGGGGGCGCTTTGGGTGGCGCTGACGATCGTCACCGGGGTCAGCTATCTGAGCCACGGGGTGGACGAGCTGAAAGGCGCCTTCCAGCGGGTCGACCAGCTGGTCTTCGGCGGCTGGCTGCTGGCGCTGGCCTGGGCGGCCGTTCAGGACGGCGGCGGCGGATAGCCGGGCGGCCCCGGGGCCGAGCGCCCCTTCGCCTCGCCGAGCCGCCCGCGGATCTCGGCCCGCAGCTTGCCGACCAGCTCGACCGTCGCGTCGCGAAGGCCGTCGAGCTCCTCGGTCAGGGTCCGGGGACCGAGCAGGCTGACGCAGAGCGTCCCTCCCACGTACTCGAAGGCGAAACCGCTGGGGGCGCGTTCGATCAAGGAGACGACGAAGGCCGGCGAGAAGAGCTCGTGCAGCCAGACGTCGTCGCGCTCGGGGTCGGCGTAGATCCGGTAGTGGGCGTCGAGCTCGGCGCTCCCCAGGCCGACCCGGTCCTGGGCGTGGACGAGCTGTTCGAAGGCATCGCCGAGCAGGTGCTCGTCCTCGGCCCGGTGGCAGAGCATCCAGGGGACGAAGCGCTTGGCCTTCGGGACGTGGGTGACGGCGACGGTGAAGCGGCCGCCGTCGCGGGTCACCACCGCCAGCGTCGCCTCGACGTAGGTGGCGAGCCAGCCGCTGGCGACTTCGTCGACGCTGCGCAGCTCGCCCTCGGCGAGCAGCGGCGTCGTCCGCGGCAGCCGCGCCCCCGCGACCACCTCGAGCCCGCGCGAGGCAGCGTAGGCGGCGAGCCCTTCGGTGCCTGCGTCCGGCGGAGCCACGGCGCACTTATATCGGCCGGGTAGGGTGCCCGCGGTGGCAATCGAGATCGCAACCGCCCGCAGGCACCGGGAGATCGGCGAATTCCTCGACCTCCCCTACCGCTTGCACGCCGGCACGCCCTGGGTGCCGCAGCTGAAGCTCGAGCGCCGGCTCTTCCTCAACCGCCGCCTCAACGCCTACTTCAGCCACGGCGAAGCCGAGTACTTCGTCGCCCGCCGCGAGGGCCGCGTGGTCGGCCGCGTCACCGCCCAGATCGACTTCGCCTACAACCAGTTCCACCAGAGCCGGACCGGGATGTTCGGCTTCCTCGAGTTCGAGGACGACCCGGAGATCCTGGCGGCGCTACTGGAGACGGCCGAGGGCTGGCTGCGCGCCCGCGGCTGCACCGAGATGCTCGGGCCGATGGACTTCTCGCTGAACGAGGAGGGCGGGATCCTGATCGAGGGCTTCGAGCTGGAGCCGCTGATCCGCCAGAACTGGCACCCGCCCCGCTACCAGCAGGCCTGCGAGGCCGCCGGCCTCGGCAAGGCGATGGACCTGCTCTCCTGGGACCTCTCGATCGACGACCGGGCGCAGATGAAGCCGATCATCGAAAAACTGGCCGAGCGCTGCAAGACCAAGCACGGGATCACGGTCCGCAAAATGACCCGGCGCAGCCTCCGCGCCGACATGGACCGCTTCGCCGACGTCTACAACTCGGCCTGGTCTGAGAACTGGGGCTTCGTCCCCTACTCGAAGAAGGATCTCGACGCCTACGCGCTCGACCTGCAGCTGGTCTTCAGCCCGGAATGGTTCATGGTCGCCGAAAAGGACGGCGAGACGGTGGCGATGGCGATCACGGTGATGGACGCCAACCAGGTCCAGCGCCTAATGGGAGGCAAGCTGCTGCCGCTCGGCTGGTGGCGCTTCCTGCGCCGCAACAAGACCACCGACCGGCTGCGGGTCGGCTTCCTCGGGGTCAAGCCCGAGTGGCAGCACACCGGCGTCGCCGCCCTGCTCTACGTCGAACACTTCGAAGCGGCGTCGCGGACGCCGCTCAAGCACGGCGAGGCCGGCTTCATCCTCGAGACCAACCACGCGATGAACTCGGGGCTGGAAGCGATGAACGGCCGGGTGGTGAAGAAGCACCGGGTCTACCGGCGCGAGCTGTAAGACCTGAAGGTCGGGCGCCGCGTGTGGGTCGCGTTTGTCGCGCATAGCGACACAAACGCAACCCAAGCCGCCTCACGGAGCCGTGAGGGCGACGACGCAGTTCTGACCGCCGAAGCCGAAGGCGTTGGCGATCGCCGTGCGCACCTCGGCCTCGCGGGCGACGTTGGCGACGTGGTCGAGGTCGCAGTCGGGGTCGGGGTTGTCGAGGTTGATCGTCGGCGGCACGACGCCGTCGCGGATCGAGAGAAGGCAGACCATCGCCGCCAGCGAGCCGGCGGCGCCGATCAGGTGGCCAACCATCGACTTCGGCGAGCTGACGGGGACCGAGTCGGTCGCCTCCCCGAGCACGGCACGGATCGCCTTCGACTCGGAGCTGTCGTTGGCCCGGGTGCCGGTGCCGTGGGCGCAGACGTAGCCGAGCTCCTCGGGGGCGATCCCGGACCGCTGTAGCGCCGTCTCGATCGCCAGCGCCGCGTAGCGGCCGCTCGGCTCCGGAGCGCTCATGTGGAAGGCGTCGGCGGTGAGGGCGCCACCGGCGACGCGGCCGTAGGGCTCGGCCCCACGGGCCTCGGCGTGGGCGGCCGACTCCAGCACCAGCACCACCGCGCCCTCGCCGAAGACGAAGCCGTCGCGGTCGGAGTCGAAGGGGCGGCTGGCGCCGGCGGGGTCGTCGTTGCGCTCGGAGAGCGGCCCCATGTTGGAGAGGCCGGCGAACATCGTCAGGTTGATGCCGGCGTCGCCGCCACCGGCGACGACCACGTCGGCCTCGCCGGCGAGGATCAGCCGCCGCGCCTCCAGCACCGCGTAGGTGCCGGTCGCGCAGGCGAGCGAGCTGGCGTTGACCGGGCCGTGCAGGCCGAGGTCGATCGCGATCTCGCAGGCGGCGATATTGGGGATCGTCGAGGCGACGTAGAAGGGGCTGACCGCCTTCGGGCCGTCGGCGAACATCGCCATCTGGTTGCGTTCGGTCTCCGGCGTGCCGGCGACTGCGCAACCGAAGGTGACCCCGGCCCGCTCCGCCACCGGCTCCAGCTCGAGCCCGGCGTCGGCGACCGCCTCGCGGGCAGCGACGATCGCCAGCTGCGAGAAGCGGGCGGTGCGGTGGGCGCGCTTCGGCCCCAGGTGCTCGATCGGCTCGAAGCCCTTGACCTCGCCGGCGATCCGGGTCGGCAGGTCACTCGCCTCGAAATGGGTGATCGGGCCGACGCCGGACTCGCCGGCGAGCAGCCCGCGCCAGGTCGAGGGCGTGTCGAGACCGAGCGGCGTCAGCGCGCCGATCCCCGTCACAACCGGGTCGCGCGCGTCGCTCACCGGTGGAAAACCACGCTCACTGCCCCCAGAACCGGCTCATCGGCGGTCGATTATCGCGATTCGGCCCGGCGGGCCCGCGCCACCGCCGCCGAACGGGGCACCCGGACCCCTCGGATCGGGGGTTCTCGCGCGGTAGGTGCGGGGTGAGGGGCTGGCTGCCGTACGCCGCTCCTTATACGGTTCGAGCTGATGCATCTCTACGTCCGGGAGACAAAATCCCGTCTCCAAGGCGAAATTCCGGTACCCAGCTCCAAGTACCACGCGCATCGCGCCCTGATCCTGGCTTCCCTGGCGCCGGGGACGACGCGGATCGTCGGCCGCACCGCGGCCCGCCACGTGCGCTCGACGATCGACGTCCTGACCGGGCTCGGCACCGAAGTCGAGCCGACGGCCGACGGCTTCCTCGTCCACGGCGGGCCCTACCGGCCGCAGCGCGAGTCGGTCTCGGTCGGCTCCTCTGGCACCACCCTCTACTTCATGATCGGCCTCGCCTCGCTGGCCGACGAACCGGTCACGATCACTGGCCAGAAGTACTTCCAGCGGCGCCCGGTCGGGCCGCTGCTCGAAGGCCTCGGCGAGCTCGGGGTCGACCTCGCCGCCGAGAACGCGACGCCGCCGATCATCGTCCAGCCGCGGCGGCCGAGCGGCGGCACGGTGCGGATCGCCGGCACCCTCTCGCAGTGGATCTCCGGCCTCCTGATCGTCGCCCCCTTCGCCACCGGCCCGACCGTGGTCGAAGTCGAGGGCGAGCTCAACGAGCAGCCCTACGTCGAGCTGACGGTGCGGATGATGCGTGACTTCGGGCTCGAGGTGCAGGTGGCCGAGGACTGGCGCCGCTTCGAGGTCGCCGGCGGCCAGGAGGCGCAGCCGACCGAGGTGATGCTGCCGCCCGACATCGGCTCCGCCGCCTTCGGCCTGGCGGCGACGGCGCTGCACCCCGCCGACGTCGCCTTCCCCGGCCTGACCGAGACCAGCGCCGCCAAGATCGACCACCCCGAGGCCCACTTCATCGACGTCGTCGCCGAGATGGGGCTGCCGCTGGAGCTCGACGAGCGCGGCCGCGTCCACATCCGCCACGACGGCCTGCGGCTGCGCGGGGTCGAGGTCGACTGCCGGCCGATGCCCGACATGCTGCCGGTGCTGGCGGCGATGGGGCAGTTCGCCGAGGGCGAGACGCGGTTCAGAAACATCGAGCACGTGCGGCTGAAGGAGTCCGACCGGGTCGTCTCGATGCTGCAGCTGAACCGGATGGGCGGCGACGTCGAGATGGTCGACGGTGAGCTGGTGGTGCGCGGGATCGAGGGCGAGCTGACCGGCTCGCCGCTCTCCAGCTTCAACGACCACCGGGTCCACATGGCGCTGACGATCGCCGCCTCGCGGGCCCGCGGTGAGAGCTCGCTGACCTACCCGAACGCCTATCGGATCTCCTATCCCTCCTTCCTCGACGACATGCGGGCAGTCGGGCTCGACCTCAGCGTGGAGGACGACCGCGAGCGCGGGCCGGAGGGCGAGCCGGTCGGAACCGGCCAGCGGGCAGCGGAGTCGATCGCGATCGACCAGGCGGCCGAGATCCCGATCGTCGACTGGGTCGGGCGCTGGGTGGAGGAGCGGCCGGAGAAGACGGCGGTGGTCGACGTCCGCGCCGCCCAGCGCACCCGGACCTGGACCTGGGCCGAGCTCGACCGCGAAGCCGACCGGGTGGCGGCGCTGCTGCTCGAGCTCGGGGTGCGGCCGGGCGAGAGCGTCGCCTATCAGCTGCCGAACTGGCGCGAGCTCGTCGCCGTCACCCTGGGGGCGATGAAGATCGGCGCCGTCTGCTGCGCCCTGATGCCGATCTTCCGCGAGCGCGAGGTCTCGCAGATGGCGGCGCGGGCGGGGGCGCGAGTCCTGGTCGTCGCCGAGCGCTTCCGCAACCGCGGGCATCTGGCGGAGACGATACGGATGCTCTCCGGTGATCCGGTCAGAGACGGAGCCGCCGCGGAGCTCGCAATCGAGCACGTCCTCGTGGTCAGATCCGACCCCGACGGCCCAGCGCCGGCGCTGCCGGCCGACGGCGCGGTTGATTGGCACGACTTCGCCGCCGCGCTGGCCGCGGTCGCGGTCGACCGCGGGGCGATCGAGGCCCGCAAGCCGGCGCCCGAGGCGCTCGCCCAGCTCTTCTTCACCTCCGGCACCTCGGGCGAGCCGAAGGGGGTCCTGCACCGTTACGACGCGCTGACCCGGGCGGCGATGATGGAGGTCGAGCACCTTGGGCTCGGCCGCGACGACAACATCTTCATCCCCACCCCGCTCGCCCACCAGACCGGCCTGCTCTACGGGATGTGGCTGAGCTTCGCCCTCGGCTCGACCCAGATCCTGCAAGACGTCTGGGATCCGGTGCTCGGGGCGCGGGCTCTGCGGCGCTGGGAGGGCACCTTCGTGCAGGCGGCGACTCCGTTCCTGGCCGACCTGGTGCGGGTGGTCGAGGAAGGCAAGGAGGAGGTGCCGCCGGCACTGCGGATCTTCGTCGTCACCGGCGCCGCGGTGCCGCGCTCGCTCGCCCAGCGGGCGACCGAGGCGCTGGCGGCCGCGGTCTGCGGCGCCTGGGGCTCGACCGAGTCCTGCCTCGCCGCCCTCGCCGCCCCCGGCGACGACCCGGAGAAGGTCTGGGGGAGCGACGGCCGGGCGCTGGCGGGGACCCGGATCCGGGTCGTCGACGACGAGGGCCGGGTGCTGCCGGCGGGGACCGAGGGCAACTACGAGGTGACCAGCCGCTGCCTCTTCGAGGGCTACCTCGACCGCCCGGACCTGACCGCGGCGGCGATGACCGACGACGGCTGGTACCGGACGGGCGACCTGGCGACGATCGACGCCGACGGCTACCTGCGGATCACCGGCCGGGTCAAGGACGTGGTCAACCGCGGCGGCGAGAAGGTGCCGGTGGCGGAGATCGAGCAGCTGCTGCACGAGCACCCGCTGGTCGAGGAGGTGGCGATCGTGGCGATGCCGGATGAGCGTCTCGGTGAGCGCGCCTGCGCCTTCGTCGTCCGCAACTCCTCCTCGAACGGCGGCGAGCTCAACCTGGCGGCGGTGCGGGAGTTCCTCGACCGGCGCGAGGTCTCGCGCCACTACTGGCCCGAGCGGGTGGTCGAGATCGAGGCGATGCCCCGCACCCCCAGTGGCAAGATCCAGAAGTTCGTCCTCCGCGAGCGCGCCCGCGGGCTGCGCGCCGAGGGCCCGAGCCCGAGCGACAAGGAGAGAGTGAGTTGAAGCAGGCACCGATTTCGTCCCCGGAGTCCCTCGACGAGGAGATGTTCGCGGCCCTGAAGGAGGAGATCGCCGCCTACGTCGCCGAGCAGGGCGAGGCCTGGACCGAGCGGATCGAGCGCGAGCGCGCGGTGCCACCGCAGCTGCGGCAGGAGCTCTACGAGCGCGGCTACCTCTCGCTGGCCGGGCCGGCCGAGTACGGCGGCCGCGGCGTCGCCTTCTCCCGTTACCTCGAGCTGCTGGAGCTGTTCTCGATGTCGCACGCCTCGCTGCGGATGATCGTCCACGTCGCCAACGGGGTCTGGCGCTCGGTCGACCAGTTCGCGACCGCGGAGCAGCGGCAGAGCTACGTGGTCCCGGCGGTGACCGGCGAGCTGACCGTCGCCTTCACCCTGACCGAGCCGACCGCCGGCTCTGGCGCCGACATCCGCTGCGAGGTCGAGCGCGAGGGCGACACCTACCACCTCAGCGGCGAGAAGCACCTGATCACCTTCGGGGTCAGCTGCGACCGCTGGCTTCTGTTCGCGCGGCTGGCGGGGACGAGCGGCGCCGAAGGGACGGTGGCGCTGCTGGTCGACCGCGCGACGCCGAACGTCGAGGTCGAGGACATGGGCGAGTCGCTCGGGGTGCGCGGCACCGACCACGCCCGCCTGCGCTTCGACCGCGCCCCGGTCCCGGTCGCCGACCGCCTCGGCGAGGAGGGCGCAGGGCTCCAGGTCGCCTTCGGCGGCTTCCTCACCCCGAGCCGGATCGCGGTGGCGATGACCTGCGTCGGGCTGGCGCGGCGAGCGCAAGAGCTGGCTGCCGAGCACGCGACCAAGCGAGTCACCTTCGGCAAGCCGCTATCGCAGCGGCAGGCGATCTCCTTCGCCCTGGCCGAGAACGCCGCCGACATCGAAGCCTCGCGGCAGCTGGCGCTGCACGCGGCGCGGCGCTGGGAGGCTGGCGACCCCGAGGCCGCGGTGCTCTCCTCGATGGCGAAGCTGACCGCGGTCGACATGCTCTCCCGCGTCACCGACAAGTCGCTGCAGGCGCACGGTGGCATCGGCTTCTGGTCCTCCTCGCCGATCGAGCGGGTCTACCGCGACGCGCGGGCGCAGCGCTTCGAGGAGGGGACGAACGAGATCCAGAAGACGATCATCGCCCGCGAGGTGTTCGCTCCCTACCACGGCACCGCCGGCGACCGGACCGGCGGCGCCTGATGGCCGCCGAGCTCGGCTACGCGGCCGGCCGGGTCGCGCTGATCACCGGCAGCTCGCGGGGGATCGGCCGCACCCTCGCCCACGCGCTGGCAGCGCAGGGCGCCTCGGTCGTCGTCAACTACAAGCGCAACGCCGAGCTGGCGGCCGAGGTGGTGGCGCGGGTCGAGGAGGGCGGCGGCCGCGGGATCGCCGTCCAGGCCGACATCGAGGACCCGGAGCAGATCACCGCCCTGTTCGACGCGGCGCGCGAGGAGTTCGGCCGCCTCGACTACTTCGTCTCCAACGCCGCCGCCAGCTCCTTCAAGGCGATCCGTGACCTCGGCGTCCACAACCTCGACCGCTCCTACGCGATGAACGTGCGCGCCTTCGTGCTCGGCGCCCAGCAGGCGGTCGAGCTGATGGGCGAGGGCGGGCGGATCGTCGTCCTCTCCAGCTACGGCTCGATCCGCGCCTACCCCACCTACGCCAACCTCGGCGCCGCCAAGGCCGCGGTCGAGGCCTGGGTCCGCTACATGGCGGTCGAGTGGGCGCCGCTGGGGATCAACGTCAACGCTGTCAACGGCGGCATCATCGAGTCCGACTCCTCGGCCTACTTCTACGACGTCGAGGGGATGCCCT
>DASXFL010000134.1:0-21991 GCA_036489595.1 Solirubrobacterales bacterium | reverse complement strand
GCTCGGAGTCGGGGGAGTGGGCGATCGTCGACCTCGGCTCGACCAACGGGGTAAAGGTCAACGGCCGTCGCGTCTCCTCGACCCGCCTGAGCTCCGGCGACCAGGTGACCGTGGGGACGACGACCTTCATGTTCGACGTCGAGCAGTAGGAGAGTCGCCCGGGGGCGGGCCCGGTCGCTCCGACCCCTCCTGATGTCTCATTAAGGTGCGCTCACAATGGAATACGACCCGATATCGGTAGCGCTCAAGTTCGGCTTCCTCGCCGTCCTCTACCTGTTCGTGCTGGTGATCGCCCGCAGCGCCCTCCGCGACCTGCGCCGGACCACCGCGCCGGCTCCGGACGCCACCGGGCTCCACGCCGTCCAGGCCTACGACGAGGCACCGCGCGGCCCCGATGCCTGGCTGATCGCCGAGCGCGGCGGCGGCCTCGCCGCCGAAGCTCGGTTCGACCTGATCGGCGGCCTCTCGATCGGCCGCTCGCGCGAGGCCGACGTGCCGATCGACGACCGCTACGCCTCCGGGGTGCACGCCCGCGTCTTTCCCCGCGGCGATCGGTTCCTGGTCGAGGACATGCGATCTACCAACGGCACCCTGCTGAACGGCGCCAGCCTCGACGGCGAGGCGGAGCTGATCGACGGCGACACGATCCAGATCGGCGACACGGTGTTCCGGTTCGAGCAGTGATGCGCGTGCGGAGCGACGGTGCATATCTGATTCCTCCGGCGCGGAGCATGCGCGGAGCAGGTGTTGAGGGGCGAGCGCAGGGGACAGGATCGAGATGGCGCTGAGGATCGAGGACTCCGCGGTTCGCACCGACACCGGGCGCCAGCGCAACGCCAACGAGGACTCGTTCTTCACCCGCGCCGAGCTGTTCGTCGTCGCCGACGGGATGGGAGGCGCCCAGGCCGGCGAGGTGGCCTCGAGGGCAGCCGTCTCCGCCTTCGAAGGCGAGTTGCCGCAGGGGCCGCCGGAGCGGGTGCTGGAGGAGACGATCAGGGTCGCTAACCGGGCGATCCACCGGCAGGCCCAGAGCGACCCCAACCTGGCCGGGATGGGGACGACGACGACGGCCGCGATCGTCGACCCTGCCGCCGAGGAGGTGGCGATCGGCCACGTCGGCGACAGCCGGGCCTACCGCTTCCGCACCGGCAGGCTCGAACGGCTGACCCGCGACCACTCACTGGTCGAGGAGATGCGGCGCAAAGGCCAGCTGACCGAGGCCCAGGCCGAGGACCATCCACAGCGCTCGATCATCACCCGCGCACTCGGCCCCGAACCCGAGGTCGACGTCGACCTTCAGACCGTCCCCGCCCAGGCCGGCGACGTCTTCCTGATCTGCTCGGACGGGCTGACGACGATGCTCGACGACGAGCACATCACCCGCGTCCTCACCCGCGCCTCCTCGATGACGGCGGCGGTCCGGACGTTGGTCGACGAAGCGAACCGGGCCGGCGGCCGCGACAACATCACCGTGCTCGCCTTCCGCCTCGGCGACCCCGACCGCGCCTCGGGCGGGGGGGAGGGGGCGACGCTGATCGGCGCCTCAGCAGAGCAGGCCGGGCTGACCGCGACCGAGGTCAAAAAGCGCGCCGCCGCCGAGGCCGCGCGGAAGCGCCGCGAAGCGCTGGAGGCGCAGCCTCGGCACCGGCGGCTGCGGCGCACGGCGAAGGTCCTGGTGCCGCTGCTGATTCTCGCGGCGCTCGCCTTCGGCGCCTGGTACGGCAACCGCCAGGTCTGGTTCCTCGGCACCGACCCGGCCGGCCGCGTCGCCCTCTACCGCGGCGTCCCCTACGAACTGCCTTTCGGGATCAAGCTCTACGACGAGCACTACTCGATCCCGATCCAAACCGAATCGCTGCCGGGCCGGCGCCGCGACGCGGTCACCGGCCACCACCTGCGCTCGCGCTCCGAAGCGGTGGGGCTGATCGAAGAAATCGAGCGCGACCAAGAGAACGCCGTCGCCAAAGCTGCCGAAAAGAAGGCCGCCGAAGCGCCCGAAAAGACCGAGACGACGGACGGCGGGGGAGTCGAACCGAGCAAGCCCAAGCAGCATCAGAAGCAGGGATCGAAGTGAGGTCCTCGGCCCGCAATCGCGAGCTCCTGGCGCTGGTCCCGGTGGCGGCGCTGCTGACCGCCGGCTTCGCCGGGGTCTTCGCCCAGGACCACTCCCAGCTCGGCAACGCCAGCCTGGTCTACGGCGCCTACTTCTTCGCCGTCTGCCTGGCGACCCACGTCTATCTGCGGATCCGCCTTCCCGACGCCGACCCCTACCTCTTCCCGCTGGTCGCGCTGCTGACCGCGATCGGCCTGGTGATGGTCTACCGGATCGACGAAAGCCTGGCCCGCGACCAGGCCAACTGGTTCGTCCTCGGGCTCGTCCTCTTCGCCCTGACGATCCAGTTCCTGCGCGACTACGAGGTGCTCGAGCGCTACCGGTACCTGATCGCCGTCGGCGGCCTGCTGCTCCTGCTCGCCCCGCGCCTGCCGGGGATCGGCCAGCAGGTCAACGGCGCCTACCTCGGGGTCAAGCTCGGCCCGATCGCCTTCCAGCCGGCCGAGTTCTCGAAGATCGCGATCGTCATCTTCCTCGCCAGCTACCTGCGCGAGAACCGCGAGGTGCTGGTGGTCGGGGCGCGGCGGATCCTCGGCGTCACCCTGCCGCCGCTGAAGCACTTCGGGCCGATGCTGGTGGTCTGGGGCGCCTCGATGTTCATGCTCGTCTTCATCCGCGACCTCGGCAGCTCGCTGATGTTCTTCGCCGCCTTCCTCGCCCTGCTCTACGTCGCCACCGGCCGCTTCAGCTTCGTCGTCATCGGGATGGCGATGTTCGCCCTCGGCGCCTGGTTCTTCGCCGAAACGGTGCCCCACGTCCACGACCGAGTCGAGGTCTGGCTCCATCCGTACAGCGACGCGTCAGGCACCGGCTACCAGATCCTCAACTCGATCTTCGCCCAGGCCGACGGCGGCCTCTTCGGCAAAGGCTTCGGGCAGGCGCTGATCACCGTGCCCGGCACCCACCAGGCGCTGCTGCCGGCGGCCCAGACCGACACGATCTACTCGCTGATCGTCAACGAGCTCGGGCTCTTCGGCGCCTGCGGCCTGATCCTCGTCTACCTGCTGGTCACCGCCCGCGGCTTCAGGATCGCCCTGCTCGCCGCCGACGGCTTCTCGAAGCTGCTGGCGACCGGGCTGACCGCGGTCTTCGCGATCCAGGCCTTCGTGATCATCGGCGGCGTCACCCGGGTGATCCCGTTGACCGGCGTCACCCTGCCCTTCGTCAGCTACGGCGGCAGCTCGATCGTCGCCAACTTCGTCCTCGTCGCGCTGCTGCTGCTGATCTCCGACCGGGCCCGGCGCGAGGCCACCGAACCGGCCAGCCGAGGGGCCGTTGCGATGGGGGCGATCTAGATCAACCGGCAGATCATCAAGCTGTTTGCCTTCATCGTGGTGCTGTTCGGGGTGCTCGTCGGCTTCACGTCCTATTGGTCGGTCTTCGACGCCAAGGCGCTGAAGGAGAAGGAAGCGAACAAACGGCCGCTGTTCGAGCAACAGCAGATCCGCCGCGGCCGTATCCTCGCCGCCGACGGCACCGTGATCGCCAAGTCGATCGCCAAGGGCCACGGCTCCAACCTGCGCTACGTCCGCCGCTATCCCGAAGGCGACCTCTACGGCCACCCGATCGGCTACAGCTTCGAGCGCCAGGGCGACTCCGAGTTCGAGCAGTTCCACAACTCCCAGCTGATCGGCGAAAACTCCGAATTCGGCTCGATCCTCGACGAGATCACCGGCGCCAAACAGGAAGGCAACGACATCGTCACCAACATCGACGCCGAAGCGCAAAAGGTGGCGCTCTCGGACCTCGAGGAAGCCGGCTTCGGCGCGGTGGTCGCGATCGAACCGAGCACCGGCGAGGTCAAGGTGATGGCCTCCAACGCCCCCTACAACCCGAACTCGATCCCCTACAAGCTGGAAAAGCTGAACACCGAGAACGTGACCAGGCCACTGGTCAACCGCGCCACCCAGGGCCTCTATCCACCGGGCTCGACCTTCAAGGTCGTGACCGCCGCCGCCGGCCTCGAAAGCGGCGCGATCACCCCCGAATCGACGATCAACGCCCCCGGCTCGATCACCGACGAAGGCCACGAACTCGCCAACGACTTCCACCAAGACTTCGGCCCGATCCAGCTCGACTTCGCGCTCACCAACTCGGTCAACACCTTCTTCGCCCAGCTCGGGCAGAAAGTCGGGCAGGACAAGCTCTTCGAAACGATGGAAAAGTTCGGCTTCAACGCGAAGCCGCCGATCGACCTGCCCGAAGACGAGGTCGAAACGAGTGGCGTCTGGGACCTCGAAGCGGAAAAGCTGCTGCATCGCAACGACCCCGTCGACCTCGGCCGCGTGGCGATCGGGCAGGAGCGGCTGCTGGCGACCCCGCTGCAGATCGCGATGGTCGCGGCCGCGGTCGCCAACAAGGGCAAGCTGATGAAGCCGCAGCTCTGGAACCGGGTGATCGACTCCGACGGCCGCGTCACCGAACGCCTCGATCCCTCCACCTACAGCGAACCGATCAGCGCCAAGACCGCGGCAGAGCTGACGACGGCGATGGAAGGCGTCGTCTCGGAAGGAACGGGCACCAACGCCGCGATCTCCGGCGTGCCCGTCGCCGGCAAGACCGGCACCGCGGAAACCCCGGGCAACAAGGCCTGCGGTGGCGGTCAGGAAGAGAACCAGGCCTGGTTCATGGGCTTCGCGCCGGCGAACGAACCGAAGATCGCGATTGCCGTCAGCGTCGAGTGCACCGAAGAGTTCGGCAACGACGTCGCCGCGCCGATCTTCCGCGACGTCGCCGAAACGATCCTGGCTGGCGAAGAATGAACGCAGAGGAGAGAGTGGGGGAGATGAGCCGTGGCTGAGATCGCCGAGGGGAGCGTCTTCGACAGCCGCTACCGAGTCCTGCAACGGATCGGCGGCGGCGGCATGGCCGACGTCTAACTGGCCGAGGACACTCACCTGCAGCGCCGGGTCGCGCTCAAGGACCTGCACCCGCACTTCGCCCAGGATCGCGAGTTCGTCGAGCGCTTCCGCCGCGAGGCCGAGGCGGCGGCCGGGCTCTCGCACCCGAACATCGTCGCCGTCTACGACCGCGGCGAGTTCGAGGGCGCCTATTACATCGCGATGCAGTACGTCGAGGGCCCGACCTTGCGCGAGCTGATCGACCGCGGGATGACGATCGAGCAGGCGGTGGCGATCATCCGCCAGGTCCTCGAGGCGGCTCGCTACGCCCACCGCAAGGGGATCGTCCACCGGGACCTAAAGCCGCAGAACGTGATCGTCGACCCCGAGGGCAAGGCGATGGTCACCGACTTCGGGATCGCCCGCGCCGGCGCCTCCGACATCACCCAGACCGGCTCGGTGATGGGGACGCCGCAATACCTCTCGCCCGAGCAGGCGCAGGGGCAGGAGGTGACGGCGGTCTCCGACCTCTACTCGGTCGGGGTGGTGCTCTACGAGGCGCTCACCGGGCGCGCCCCCTTCGAGGCCGAAAGCGCGGTCGCGGTCGCGATGAAACAGGTCTCCGAGGTGCCGCAGCGGCCGAGCTCGGTCAATCCGCGGGTCTCGCCGGCGCTCGACGCGGTGGTGATGCGGGCGCTCGAGAAGGACCCCGGCCAGCGCTTCCAAAACGCCGACGCCTTCATCGCCGCGCTGACCGCGGCGATGCGGGAGCCGGGCGGCCCCGGCACCGCCAGCTTCACGGCGCTGCCGCCGGCCTACGTCGAGCCGGTCTCCGAAGAAATGCCCTCCAAGGAGGAGCAGACGGCGCGCCGCCGGCGCTGGTGGCTGATCGGACTGCTGGCGGCGGTGATCTTCGGCGTCCTGATCGCTCTGCTGCTGACCAAGGACACGACCACCGAAGTCCCGGACGTCACCGGCAAGAAGATCGACCGGGCGGAAACGATCCTCGAAAACGAAGGCTTCAAGATCGGCAGGGAAGACCAGGTCCACCGCCAGGTGGCGCCGGGAACGGTGCTCGAGCAGGACCCATTGCCCGGCTCGATCGAAGAAGAATGCTCCTTCGTCACCCTGTTCTGCTCAAAGCCCGCGGTCGACCTGACGGTCAGCATCGGGCCCGGGCAGAGTGCCGTCCCCGGGGTCTCCGGCGAAACGCAGGAAGCGGCAACTGAAACGCTCGAAGGAGCGGGCTTCGCAGTGACGGTCGAACGGCAGAACTCAAGCGCGGTCGAAGAAGGGCTGGTGATCCACTCCGAACCCTCGGGCGGCGAAACCGCGACCAACGGCTCGACGGTGACGATCTTCGTCTCCCGAGGACCGAAGCTGGTCAAGGTGCCGGTCCTGGTCGGCAGCAACCGCCGCACCGCGGTGCAGCGGATCCGCGCCCACGGCCTGGTGCCGGAAGTCAGCGAAGAAGAAACCGAATCGGCGCCGGCTGGCGAAGTGCTGCGGCAGACGCCCTCGGCAGGGCGGCAGGTCGAACCGGGCTCCACCGTGACGATCGTCGTCGCCAGGTCGAAGCAGAAGGCGAAGGTGCCGAACGTGATCGGCCGGGAACGCCGCGAAGCGGTGGAAGCGATCCGCGAAGCCGGCCTCACCCCCTTCGTCGAAGAAGAAGAAACCGAAGTCGAAGGCCGGATCGGCCGCGTCCTCGACCAGTCGCCACCGCCCGGCTCCGAACAGCCCGAAGGCTCCGAAGTGACCCTGGTCGTCGGCAAGCGCGCCCTGGTCGCGCCCGAAGAAGAAGGATTCGAAGAAGAAGGGACGCCGTGAGGGTCGCGGTGCTCTCGGGCGGCCGCTCCTCCGAGCACGACGTCTCGCTCCGCTCCGGCGCCTCGGTCGCGCGAGGCCTGCAAGAGGCGGGACACGAGGTCGTCGCGGTGACGATCGCCCGCTCCGGCGAGTGGCGGGCGGGGGAGGAGGCGGTGGTGCTGGAGCCGGGCGGCGGCCTGCTCGGCGCCGAAGCCGTCTTCCCGGCCCTGCACGGTCCCTTCGGCGAGGACGGCAGCGTCCAGGGCCTGCTCGAGCAGCTCGACGTCCCCTACGTCGGCTCCGACGTCCTCGCCTCGGCGACCTGCATCGACAAGCTGACCCTGAAGCGCCTCTGCGCCGAGGGCGGCGTGCCCCAGGTCGAGTTCGTCGCCGTCGACGAGGCCTGTCCCTGGCGCCAGGAGTGCGAGGCGCTCGGCCTGCCCCTCTGGGTCAAGCCCTCGCGGCTCGGCTCCAGCGTCGGCATCAGCCGGGTCGAGCGGCTCGCTGACCTCGACGTCGCGGTCGAGCTCGCCCTGCGTCACGACCCGCGGGTGATCGTCGAGGCCTCCGCCCCCGGCCTCGAGGTCGAGTGCTCGGTCCTCGGCAACGAGGCCGACGCTCTCGAGACCTCGCCTCCGGGCCAGCTCGCGGTCAACGCCGAGTGGTACGACTACGAGGCCAAGTACGGCGCCGGCGGCATGGACCTGATCATCCCCGCCCCCCTTCCCGAGGAGCAGCTCGACCGGATCCGCGCCCTCGCGGCCGCCGTCTTCACCCTCGCCGGCTGCGCCGGCCTTGCCCGCTGTGACTTCTTTGCCGACCCCGGCGGCGAGATCCTCGTCAACGAGATCAACACCATGCCCGGCTTCACCGAGACCAGCGTCTACGCCAAGCTCTTCGAGGCCGGCGGTCTCCCCTACCCAACCCTCTGCGACCGCCTCGTCAGCCTCGGGATCGAGCGCCACCGCAAAGCCCGGTCGTACGAGTTCTGAGCCGCCCGCCCGCGAGCGCTACTCGACCAGCTTCACATCTGAGATCTCGACTTGGTAGCGGCCTTCCTGGTCGCGCGCCGAGGAGGCCTTGGTGAACCAGATCAGGAAGTGCTGGGCCGGCTTGCCGACGTCGAGCGAGATTTCCTCGACCTTCTTCGCGCCCTCCACTTCGCCGACCGGTTCGCCCCATTCTTCGATCCCTTCGGGCGGGTTCCCGGAGGTGGCGAAGATCTGGGCGTCCCAGCCCGGGGTGGGGGTGCGGATGACCATCGCGGTCGGCTTTGCGGGCTCGGTGTCGACGTAGAGGCCGACGCCGGGGTCGGGACCGGTCTTGGTGCCGGCGAAGGTGGGGGTGTCGTAGTGCTCGGTCGACCAGGCGGTTCCGGTCGGGTTGCCGTCGACGGCGAAGCCGATCGTCGAGTCGTCCTCTTCACCGTCGCCCTCCGGGTCGTAGGCGCTGGCGCCGGTGATTTCCACCATCGTGCCCTTGGCCTTGGCGCCACCGCCACCGCCTCCCCCGCCGACCGGGCTGTTGCCGGAGCTGATCAGCTGGGTGGCGACGATCGCGCCGGCACCGACAAGGACGAGGAGGGCGATCGCGGCCCAGGACCAGCGAGCCCGGCTCGAGAGCTTGCGCTGCGCCGGCGGCACCGCCTGTAGGACGCTGGTCGCCTCGCCGGTCGTCGAGCCGGCGCGGGCGGCCTCGACCTCGAGCGCGGTCGAGAGGTCGTCGATCATCTCGCCGACGTCCTGGTAGCGCTGGCTCGGGTCCTTGGCGGTCGCCCGCTCGACCACCAGTGCCGCCGCGGCGGAGAGCTCGGGCCGGCGCTGCTGCACGTCGGGCATGTCCTCGTTGACGTGTTTCATCGCCACCCCAACCTGGCTGTCGGCGTGGTAGGGCACCTGCCCGATGAGCATCTCGTAGAGGACGACCCCGAGCGAGTAGACGTCGGAGCGCTGGTCGACGCCGTGGCCCATCGCCTGCTCCGGGGAGACGTAGTCGGTGGTGCCGAGGACGCGGCCGGTAGCGGTGAGGCCGTCGCGCTCGAGCTGGCGCGAGATCCCGAAGTCGGTCAGCTTCGCCCGCCCCTCGGCGTCGATGAGGACGTTCTGCGGCTTGATGTCGCGGTGCACCATCTTGCGAGCGTGGGCGACGGTGAGGCCGCGGGCGATCTCGATCGCGTAGGCGAGCGCCTCCTGGGCGTCGAGGGCGCCGACCCGGTTGATCCGCTGCTTCAGCGTTTCCCCCTCGACGTACTCGAAGACGATGTAGGGGTGGCCGCCGTCCTCGCCGGCGTCGATCACCGCGACCACGTTGGGGTGGGAGAGCTTGGCCACCGCCCGCGCCTCCTGGCGGAAGCGCTCGAGCTGGTCGGCCTGCTCAGACATCTCCCGGTGCATCACCTTCACCGCGACCTGGCGGTCGAGGGTCGTGTCGCGAGCCAGGTAAACGGTCGACATGCCGCCGCTGCCGAGCTTCGCCTCCAGCCGGTAGCGGCCGGATAGCACCGTTCCGATCATCTGCGAGCTGGTCGAGGCGGGGTCCATCAGGCTAGTCTCCGAACGTTACGTCCCCGCGCCGTGCGGACGCCATAAGGAAGTCCTACCAGCACGCCCGCGTGCACTTGTCCCCGCTATCCGGGGACAAGTGCGCACGGGTCAGCGGTGGACGGCGCGAGGGCCCTCGACCACGCCGCCAATTCGCGCCGCGGCCGGGTGGTGGGCGCGCAACAGCTCCAGCGCCGCCGCTTCCCCGCCGGCCGCGACGACGACGCAGAAGCCGCAGCCCATGTTGAAGACCTCGTGCATCTCCTCGCCGGCGACGTTCCCGTGCTCCTGGATCAGCTCGAAGATCGCGGGGACGCGAAGCGGAGCGTCGATCTCGTAGGTGACCTCGGCCGCCAGCCGCAGCAGGTTGCCGGTCCCGCCCGAGGTGATGTGGGCGAGGCCGTGGACCGCGACCGGAGAGCGCAGCAGCTCGACCACCGGCTTGACGTAGATCTCGGTCGGCTCCAGCAGCGCCTCGCCGAGCGAGCGCCCGAGCCGGCCTTCGGGGTCCTCGCCGTAGTCGAGGCCGTCGAGCGCCGAGCGGGCGAGGGTGTAGCCGTTGGAGTGGAGGCCCGAGGAGGGGAGGCCGATGACCACGTCGCCAGGGGCGACGGCGCTGCCGTCGATGATCCGGTCGAGGGCGACGGTGCCGAAGCAGGCTCCGGAGAGGTCGACCCCGTGCACCATCTCGCCGAGCTGGGCGAGCTCGCCGCCGGGGATCTCGATCCCGGCCAGGGTCGCGCCCCGCGCCAGCCCGATCCCGATCTGCTCACAGGCCTCGGCGTCGGCCCGGTCGATCGCCACGTAGTCGAGCATCGCCAGCGGCTCGGCGCCGACGCAGATCACGTCGTTGACGTTCATCGCCACGCAGTCGATCCCGACCGTGTCGAGCCGGCCCAGCTGTTCGGCGATCAGCAGCTTGGTCCCGACCCCGTCGGTGGAGAGGGCGATGCCGAGGTTCTCGGCCACCCGGATCACGCTCGCGTAGTGGCCGGGCAGCGGCACCTGCAGGCTCGGCCGCCCGGGCTCGACCGCCACCAGCGCCCGCACCAGCGCTGCCACCGCGGAGTCCGCCGCCCCCTGGTCGACCCCGGCTCTGGCGTAGGCGTCGCTCACCCTCCGGATTCTCTCATCACGCTCCGCTGTTCCTTATGTCCGTGCGACGAGCAAAGGGAACAGCGGAGCGGGAGCGGTGGAGCTTGACGAGCACGGAGGCTGCCAGGGCGCCGCGGTAGGCGGCGTAGGGCCAGAGCGCGCGGTCGCGCTCGACCAGGCCGATCAGCCGCTGCGAGGCGAGGGTCGAGGCGAAGGAGGCACCGGCCCCGAGCGCCAGCGAGCGCCGCAGCTCCGGCGTCGTCCCGCGCCGCCCCAGCCGCGCTCCCTTCAGCGCCGTGGCGCCGACGATGATCGGCAGCGCCACCGTCCGCGAGAGCAGGTTGGCCTGGTCGCGGGAGAAGCGCCGGGCCCGCGCTGCCGTAAGGGTCGAGCCGTTGCGCGAGACCCCCGGCGCCAGCGCCGCCGCCTGGGCGATCCCCAGCGCCAGGCCGTCGGCCGGAGTTGCCTCGCCACGGCCGCGCTGCTGCGGCCGGGTGTCGGCGAGGACCATCGCGCCGCCGCCGGCGAGCAGCCCGATCGCGGTAGCCCGCGGCCCGCCCAGCCGTCGCTCGATCGGCCGCTCGCCGAAGTAGCCGACCAGGGCCGCGGGTAGGAAGGAGAGCGCCAGCACCAGCCCGCGCCGCCATTCGAAGCTGCGTAGCTCTTCGGCGATCACCCGCCGCTGGCCGATCAGCAGCGCCGCCGCGGCGCCGGCGTGGAGGGCGACCTCGAAGCTCTTGCGTACCTCCGGGTCGACCGCCTCCCAGTCCCAGCCGGCGAGCCAGGGGAGGAGGACGATGTGGGCGGAGGAGGAGACCGGGAGCAGCTCGGCCGGCCCCTGCACGACGCCCAGCGCCAGCGCCCGCCGGGCCGGGATCGGCGCCGCGCCCGCGCCCGCCGCGCTCAAGCCTCGCTGGCGCCCGCCGCGGCCGCGCCCCGCCGCCGCTTCACGAACCAGTAGGCGATGCCGATGACGATCGCCGCGACGACGAGGTAGTCGAGGATCGAGAGGTGTTCGCGCCACTTTTCCCAGTTGTCGCCGACCGCCCGCCCGAGCAGGCCGAAGCCGACCACCCAGGGGATCGAGCCGAGCGCGGTCAGCCAGGTGAAGCGCCAGAACGGCATCTTCGCGAGGCCGGCGGGCAGCGAGATGAAGGCCCGCACCAGCGGGATCATCCGGCAGAAGAAGACCGTGGCGTCGCCGTGGCGCTTGAACCAGCCGTCGACCCGGGCCAGCCGCGCCGGGCTGACGTGGACCAGCTTGTTGCGTTCGAGCAGGTCGACGCGGCCGTAGTAGCCGATCGCGTAGGTAACCCAGGAGCCGGCCATGTTGCCGAGGAAGCCGGCGAGGCAGATCCCGAGCAGGGTCTGGTCGCCGGTCGAGACGTTGAAGCCGGCGAACAGCATCACCGCCTCGCTGGGGATCGGGATGCAGGCCGAGCCGGCGCCCATCAGCAGGAAGACGCCGACCAGGCCGGTGTCGTTGATTACGTTGACGCAGAAGTCGACGATCGGCCCGGTCAGGCTGGCCAGAGGGAGCAGGGGCGGCATGGAGCGGAACATCGTAGGCGGAATCGCTTAATGCGCGATGATTGCCCCGTAGACTGGGTGGGTTCGATGAGCCGCCTCAACCATCCTGTCTACCGCATCAGGTTGATCCAGGTGCTGGCCGACGCGCTGCTCGTCGCCCTCGCCTACTTCCTCGCCTTCCAGCTGCGCTTCCTCGACGACCCGCATGGCTGGCCGCACCGCTACGAGATCCTGTTCGCGCAGACGGTCGGCTTCATCATCGCCGGCAAGCTGATCATCTTCGGCGCTTTCGGGCTCTACCAAAAGTGGTGGCGCTACGTAAGCGGCCGCGACTTCATGCAGATCCTCCGCGCCGTCGCCGTCGCCAGCGCGATCCTGGTGATC
Source organism: Solirubrobacterales bacterium (assembly GCA_036489595.1). Lineage (GTDB taxonomy): Bacteria > Actinomycetota > Thermoleophilia > Solirubrobacterales > 70-9 > VAYN01. The sequence goes on along the minus strand of DASXFL010000134.1, from coordinate 9,680 downwards.
GTCTTCGCGGTCCTCAAACCGCACCCGCTGCTGCCGCGCTCGGTCGAGGTGATGGACTTCATCCTCACTCTGGTCCTGATCGCCGGCGGTCGCCTCGCGGTCCGGCTCGCGGTCGAGCGGCCGACCCGCGGCGAGCGCCTGCCGAAGCACGAGGTGCTGGTGGTGGGAGCGGGGTCGGGCGGCCAGATGGTCGTCCGCGAGCTGCAGCTCAACCCCAACCTCGGCGTCACCGCGATCGGCTTCGTCGACGACGACCCGCGCAAGCGCGGGATGCGGATGCTGGGCGGGCTCAAGGTGCTCGGCTCGACGGCGCAGATAGCCACGATCCTGGATGAGACGTCTCCCGACGAAGTCGTGATCGCGATCCCCTCGGCGCCGGGGGCCCTGCGCGGCCAGGTCGTCGCCGCCTGCCGCGGGCGCCAGATCCGCGTCCGCACCCTGCCGACTGTCTTCGAGCTGCTGCGCGGCGGCGTCCAGCTCAACCGCCAGCTGCGCGAGGTCCGGGTCGAGGACGTGCTCGGCCGCGACCCGATCGTCCGCGAGCTCGACCGGGTCGGCGCCTACCTGCGCGACCGGATCGTCCTCGTGACCGGGGCTGGCGGCTCAATCGGCTCCGAGCTCTGCCGCCAGATCGCCCAGGTGAAGCCGCGGCTGCTGGTGATGCTCGACCACGCCGAGGACAACCTCTTCCAGATCGACCGCGAGATGATCGAGGAACGCCACTTCACCAATGCCGAGGCGGTGCTCGCCGACTGCAAGGAGCCGCACCGGATGCTCGAGGTGATGCAGCGCTTCAAGCCCGACGTCGTCTTCCACGCTGCCGCCTACAAGCACGTGCCGTTGATGGAGTCGAACCCGCTGGAGGCGGTCCGCAACAACGCGATCGCGACCCGGGTCACCGCCGAAACCGCCGCCGCCTCCAAGGTCGAGCGCTTCGTCCTGATCTCGACCGACAAGGCGGTCAATCCGCAGACCGTGATGGGCGCCTCGAAGGCGATGGCCGAGTGGATCGTCGAGGCGGCCGGAGCCGCCCACCCGGGCACCCGTTTCGCCTCGGTCCGCTTCGGCAACGTGCTTGCCTCCTCCGGCTCGGTGGTGCCGATCTTCCGCCGCCAGATCGAGCGCGGCGGCCCGGTCACCATCACCCACCCGGAGATGACCCGCTTCTTCATGACCATCCCGGAGGCGGTGCAGATGGTGATTCGGGCTGGCGACATCGGCGCCGGCAAGGGCGAGGTCTTCGTCCTCGACATGGGCGAGCCGGTGAAGATCGTCGACCTCGCCCACAACATGATCCGCCTCGCCGGCTACGAGCCCGAGACGGACATCGCGGTCGAGTTCGTCGGACCGCGGGCGGGAGAGAAGCTGAATGAGGTGCTCTTCTCCGCCGGCGAGGCGCCGCAGCCGACGGCGGCGCGGCGAATCAACCGGGCGGTCCGGGAGACGCCGCTCGACGTCGAGTGGGTCGAGTCGACCCTGAACTCGCTCGAACACCTGGTTCTGGCCGGTGACGAGGCTAACTTGGCGGAGCGGGTAGTCGAGTTGATCTCTGCCCGGGGCGGCGACGCCGCGGCTGTCGTTTACGACGAGTAGCCTGCCGCAACTCCCTTGGGAAGCCGTCGTACAACCCTCACGCCTTGATCCACGCGATCGAACAAATCGGCGCCTTCGCCGGGCTTGCCGCCTTTCTCGGCCTCGCCGTCCTCGCTCTTCTCTCCTTCGCCCACGGGCGGGACATTCGGCGGCTGCGCGATTGGGCGGGCTCGGCGCCCGAGCGCGAGGCCGACCGCAAAGAGGCGACCTCGACGATTGCCGCCCAGCGAGCCGAGGAGCTGCGGCAGCTGGAGCAGGCGCGGACGGCCGAGCACGAGGCAGTCGAGAGCCGCGAAACGCGGCGCCAGCGCCGCGAGGAAGGCCTGCCGGAACTGACCCGCGGTGAACGCCTGAGCGAGGGCTTCTCCAGCTTCGGCGAAAGGCTCTCGCAGCCGCTGGTCCTGGCGGCGATCTTCATCGTCTGCGTGCTGATCGCCGCCGGCGTCGTCTACGCGGTCACCTCGGGCGGCAATGACGAAGGCGCCAAGGGCAGCAGCGGCGGCTCGACCAAGACCGCGAAGGCGATCAAGCCGAATGAAATCGAAGTCGCCGTCCTCAACGGCACTTCCGTTGCCGGCCTCGCCGCCACCTACGGCGAAAAGATCGAAGGCAAGGGGTTCGAAGCCGGTGCGGTCACGAACTCGAGCGAAACCTTCGAAAAATCGGTGGTGATGTTCAAGCCCGGCCACGAGCCGGAAGCGAGGATGGTCTCGAAGCGGATCTCGATCCCGAAGCTGCAGCCGATGAGCAGCGAAATCGCCGAAGTCGCCGGCGAGGCCAACGTCGCGGTGGTGGTCGGCGAGGACAATGCCGAAGCGGCGGAATAGCGGCGCCGCCCGTCTCAGTCCCGCCGCCATCGTCTTCGCACTGCTGGTCCTCGCCACGCTCGGCGCCTTCGCCTACGCGCAGCGGGTGAAGCGCGACCCGCTGGTCGTCGACCGGGTCACCTTCGGGACCGAAGGGCACCACGCCTTCACCCCCAACGGCGACTGCCGTAACGACACGATCCGGATCCGCTTCCGCACCACCGTCTCCGACGACGCCAACGTCCAGATCATCAGGCCGAGCGGCCACCTGGTGTTGACGCTGGCGCGCGAAGCGTTCCTCAAGCGTTACCACTTCCACACCTACTACTGGAACGGCGTCGAGCCCGGCGGCACCTTGGCACCGGCGGGCCGCTACAAGCTCCGGGTCGCCCTGCTCGGCGAGGGCCGGGTGCTGGTGCTGCCGGGGACGATCCACCTGCACCGGGTGCGGCCGAAGCTGAGCACCGCCCAAGGCCTGCAAGCCTGCACGACGGCGATCCCGAAGGACCAGGGCGCCGGCACGGGACGGTCGGGTTGAGCGCCTTCCTCTCCGGCGCCGGCGTCCTCCTCGCCGCCCTCGCCAGCGCCGCCGCGATCCTGCTGCCGCCGAGCCGCTCGCGCTCGGCCCTGATGGCGCTGGCGCTCCTCCTCTTCCCGGTCCTGATCCTCGGCGACCAGTGGCACACCCACCAGATCGTCGACCTGCGCGAAAGCACCGGCAGGTTGGCGGCGCTGCTGGCGGTCGGGGCGGTGGCGGTGATCGCCCTGGCCGCGGTCTTCCGTCGCTGGCCGCTGCTGCTGCCGCTGGCGATCGTCGCCGCGCTGCCCTTCCGGGTGCCGCTGCACTCGGGCGGCGAAAGCGCCAACCTGCTGGTGCCGCTCTACCTGGTGATCGCCGGTGGCGTCCTCACCGCCGCGGTCCGCGACTGGCGCTCGCCGCTGCCCTCGCCGGGCCGCCGCCACGGCCCCGTCCTCTGGCTGCCGCGCCTGCTCGCCGCCTTCGTCGTCCTCTACGCGCTGCAGGCCCTCTACTCGGACGACTTCTCGAAAGCGCTGCAGAACACCTGCTTCTTCCTCGTTCCCTTCACCGTTGCCTACGCCCTGCTCGCCGACGTCGAGTGGGACCGCCGGCTGCTCTCCTCCACCCTCGTCCTGATCGCGGGCGAGGCGCTCCTCTTCGTCCTCATCGGCTCGGTCGAGTACGTCGGCCGAAGCCTCTTCTGGAATGACGCGGTGATCCGCTCGAACGAATTCCACACCTACTTCCGCGTCAACAGCGTCTTCTGGGACCCGAACATCTACGGCCGCTACCTGGCGCTGGTCCTGGTGGTGGTGACGACGGCGCTGCTCTGGGTCCGCGACCGGCGCCCGTTCTGGCTCCTCGCCGGGACCATCCTCGTGCTCTGGGTCGGCCTCGCCGAGACCTTCTCGCAGTCGAGCTTCATCGCCCTGCTCGGCGGCCTCGCGGTGCTGGCGGCACTGCGCTGGAGCTGGCGCTGGACCGCCGCCGCGGTGGTAGTGGGAGCGGCCGGCGCGATCCTCGTCGTGCTCTTCGCCGGCGGCTACAAGGTGCGGCTCAACATCGACACCAGCGGCCGCGCCGACCTCGTCTCCGGCGGCCTCGCGCTGTGGACCGAACGGCCGCTCGAGGGCTACGGCTCGGGCTCCTTCCAGCAGGCCTACCGTGACCACCGCGAACACGAAAAGGCGCCGGTTACGATCTCCCACACCGAGCCGGTCACCGTGCTCGCCGAGCAGGGGCTGGTCGGGCTCGCCGTCTACCTCGGCCTGATCGTGGCGGCGCTGTGGACGATGGGGGCGGGGATGTGGGCGCGGGCCCCCGGCCGCGACCCGACCGTCTTCGACGCCGCCCGCGCCGCCGTCCTCGCGACCTTCGTCGCCCTGCTCCTCCACACCCTCGCCTACGCCGGCTTCTTCGAGGACCCGATCACCTGGGTCCTGCTGGCAATCGGGGTCTCGCTGGCGGCCGCGCGGGCCGGGTCCACCGGCGAGGACTCCGCGCCCGCCCCGGTCCGCACCGCCGCTTAGGCTCCCCCCGTGTCCGGGTACCTGCGCCGCCTCGCGACGACCGGAGCCGCCTACACGGCGGCGAGCATCCTCTCGAAGCTGATCGCGGTCGCGCTGCTGCCGCTCTACACGCGGCACCTCAGCACCGCCGACTACGGCACCGCCGAGGTGATGTTCGCGGCCGTCGTCACCGCCAGCATCGTCGTCCGTCTCGGCCTGCTCGAGGCGCTGCTGCGCTTCTACTACGAGGAGGGCGAGGACCCCGACCGGGTCGTCGCCGGCACCTTCGCCGGCCTCTTCTGGCTCTCCGCGCTAGCTGCCCTGGTGCTGCTGCCGCTGGCCACGCCGCTCTCCGAACTGCTGCTCGACAAGCCCGCGGCGGAGCTGGCGCGAATCTCGATCGGCGGCCTCTGGGTGCTGACGATGATGGAATTCCTGCTCACCGTGTTCCGGGTCGAGGAGCGCGCCCGCGCCTACTTCCTGACCACGGTGCTGAACGTGCTGGCGACGATCGCCGTCACCGTGGTTCTCGTGGTCGGGGCGGGGGAGGGGGCGCGGGGTCTCCTGCTGGGCAGCTACGGGACCGGCGCCGCCACCGTCCTCGTCCTGATCGCGGTGCAGTGGCGCCGCCTCAGCCTCCGCCCCGACCTGCCGCTGATGCGTCGCCTCTTCCGCTTCGGCCTGCCGACGATGCCGGCCGGGGTCTCGCTCTACGCGCTCAACTTCGTCGACCGCCTCATCATCGTCCGCTCCGCCGGTCTCGGCGCGGCCGGCCTCTACTCGCTCGCGGTCAAGTTCGCGCAGGCGATCAACGTCCTCGTCCGCGGCTTCCAGCTCGCCTGGCCGCCGCTCGCCTACTCGATCCGCAACGACGAGGAGGCCCGCCGCGTCTACGCCACGGTCGTCACCCTCTTCGTCGCCGGCTGCGCCTTCATGGTCACCGGGATGTGGCTCTACGCGCGCTGGATCGTCCGCGCCCTGGCGGCGCCGAAGTTCTTCGACTCCTACGAAGCGATCGGCCTGCTCGCCGCCGCCGTCACCCTCTACGCCCTCTACCTGGTGATGGTCGTGATCCTCGGCAGAACTGGCCGCACCGAGTTCAACCTCCCCGCGGCGATCGCCGCCCTGGTCGTCAACGTCGCCCTCAACCTGGCGCTGGTGCCGCCGCTCGGAATCGTCGGCGCAGCCCTCGCCCTTGTCGCCTCCTACCTGGTCGTGTCGGTGCTCATGTACGTCTTCACCCAGCGGCTCTTCCCGGTCCCCTACCAGTGGGGGCGTTTGGCCCGGGTCGTCCTCGCCGCCGCCGTCCTGGTCGGGCTCGGCGAGCTGGTGATGCCGACCTCGGGCCTGCCCGGCTTCCTCGGCCGCGGCCTGCTCTGGGTCCTCTATCCCCTGGCGCTCTGGGGCAGCGGCTTCTTCACCCCCGAGGAGCGCGGCTGGATCGCCCAGCTCCGCCACCCGAGCCGTGTCCTCGCCGCGGTCGCCGCCCTGCGGGCGCAGCCACCGGCGGTCGAAGGCGCCGTCCCCGACGTCTACGAGCTGGAGCGCCAGGACGAGGACCGCACCCCCTAAGCGCCAGGCTGCTCCTTTTGCTCGTCAGGCGACATGAGGAACGGCTCGGCTGGCGGGTCAGAGGCGTTCGGCGCGGTCGCGGATCGATTCGCCGCGGGCGGGGAGAAGGGCCTGGCGGGCGTGGGCGCGGTAGACCGCCGCGGTCGGCCGCCGCAGCGCCGCCGCGACCAGCGCCCGCAGGCCGTAGGCCCAGGCGGTGAGGCCGCGGACCGCGAGCGCGGCGGCGCGGCCGTGGTGCTTTCGCATGTAGAGGTCGCGGTTGCGGTGGAACTCGACGATGCGAGGAAGGCCAGCGCTGAGGTCGGTCGCCAGCTGGTCGTGGTGGACCGCCCGGGCGGCGGGGACGAAGAGCTCGTGCCAGCCGGCGCCGGCGAGTCGCTTGGCGAAGTCGCACTCGTCGTAGTAGACGAAGAGCTCGGGGTCCATGTAGCCGACCGCATCAGCGGCGGCGCGGCGGACCATCAGCGCGCTCGACTGCGCCCAGTCGACTTGGCGCGTCTCGCCGCCCTTGCTCTGCACGGTCAGCCGGCGGTGCAGGAAGAGGGCGCCGGCGAGGGCGGTGCCGACGCCGGGGAAGCGCCAGGCGCAGGGCGTCGGCCTGCCCTCGGAGTCGAGCAGCTGCGGCGTTGCCGCCGCCGCCCGCGGGTCGGCGTCGAGGGCGGCGAGCAGCGCCGCCACCGCTCCCGGCCGCAGCTCGGAGTCCTCGTTGAGGAGCAAGCAGTAGGTGCCGCGCGAGCGCTGCATCAGGGCCGAGTCGTTGGCCGCCTTGCCGGTGCGGCGCTCGCGCTCGATCAGCTCAGTGTCGCCGCCGCGGGTGCGGACTGCGGCCGCCGAGCCGTCCTCGGAGGCGTTGTCGAGGACCAGCACCTCGCGCTCGACGCCGGCTGGGTGGGTGCGGTCGATTGCGTCGAGGCAGGCGAGCAGCAGCTCGCGGCCGTTGGTGTTCACGACGCAGTAGGAGAGCGTGGGCGGCAAGGGGGTCACGATAATCGGCCGGTGCGAGTCCAACTCGTCGACCCCTCGGCCTTCACGCCGCCCTATGACCGCGCTCTGGCTGGGGCGCTGGCACGCGCTGGCGCCGAGGTCGAGCTGGTCACGACTAGGTTCCTCTACGGGGAGGTGCCGCCGGCCGACGGCTTCGCGGTCGACGAGCGCTTCTACCGCCGCTCCGCCGAGCGCGGGCTCGACGCCCGCGGCCGCCTCGGCTTCAAGCTCGCCGAGCACCTCGGCGACATGCGCCGCTTCCGCCGCGCGCCCTCCGAGGCCGACCTCGTTCACTACCAGTGGCTCACCCTTCCCGCCCTCGACTCCCGCTTGCTGCCGTCGGCCCGGCCGCGGGTGATGACCGCCCACTACATCCTTCCGCTCGAGCCGGGCCGCCGCCAGGTCTCCTCCGCCCGCCGCGTCTTCGGTCGCATGGACGCCGTCGTCGCCCACTCCGAGCACGGTGCCGCTCGCCTCCGCGACGAGGTCGGCCTGCCGGCCGAGCGGGTCCACGTCATCCCCCACGGCGCCTTCGATTACCTCACCCGCCTGCCGAACGAGAAGCCTCTCCCTGAGGAGCTGGCGGGCGCGGAGGGCCCGGTGATCCTGTCGTTCGGATTGATCCGCGCCTACAAGGGCCTCGAGGCTCTGCTCGAGGCCTTCGCCCGCCTCGAGGCCGCCGAGCTCTGGGTGGTCGGCAATCCGCGGATGGACGTCGAGCCGCTGCGCGAGCTCGCCGCCGCGGCGCCGGGCCCGGTCCGCTTCGTCACCCGTTTCGTCGAGGACGTAGAGATCCCGGCGATCTTCCGCCGCGCCGACGTCGTCGCGCTGCCGTATCTCGACGCCGAGCACTCCGGCGTCCTCTACACCGGCCTCGCCTTCGGCAAGCCGCTCGTCCTCAGCGCCGTCGGCGGCTTCCCCGAGGTCGCGGCGACGGGCGCCGCCCGGCTCGTCCCGCCCGGCGACGTCGATGCCCTCGCCGCCGCCCTCTCCGAGCTCACCGGCGACGAGGCGGCCCGCGTTGAGCTTGCCGCCGCCGCCGCTCGCGCCGCCGCCGGCCCCTACTCCTGGGAGGAGGCTGCCCGCCTCACCCTCGGCCTCTACCGCGAGCTGCTCGCGGCCCGCGCATGAGCACCGTCGCCGCGATCCTCTTCTGGCTCAGCTCCGGCCTGCTCGCCTACACCCACCTCGGCTACCCGTTGGTCCTGGCGGGTCTGACCCGCATTCGAACCCGTGAGCGTCTGCCTGGCAAGCAGGCGCTCCAGCTCCCCACCGTCTCCCTGATCGTCCCCGCCTACGACGAGGAGGACGTGATCGAGGCGAAAGTCGCCAACGCGCTCGCCCTCGACTACCCGCGCGAGCGCCTGCAGGTGATCGTCGCCTCCGACGGCTCCTCCGACCGCACCGCCGAGCTCGCCCGCCGCGCTGGCGCCGGCCTCGTCCTCGAGCTGCCGCCCGGCGGCAAGGTCACCGCCCTCAACGCCGCCGCCGAGCAGGCCGCCGGCGAGATCCTCGCCTTCTCCGACGCCAACAGCACCTGGTCGCGCGACGCCCTCCGCAAGCTCGTCGCCCCCTTCGCCGACCGCGGCGTCGGCTACGTCTGCGGCCAGGTCCGCTTCTTCGACGAGGCCGGCGACAACCTCGAGGGCGCCTACTGGCGCTACGAGATGGCGGTCCGCGAGATGGAGTCCTCGCTGGCCGGGATCACCGCCGGCAACGGCGCCATCTACGCGGTCCGCCGCGAGGCTTACCTGCCGCTCGCCGCAAGCGGCAGCCACGACCTCAGCTTCCCCTTCCTGCTCGCCAAGCGCCGCCTTCGCTCGCTTTACGTGCCCGGCGCCCGCGCCTCCGAGAAGATGGTGCCGACCCTCGGCGGTGAGCTCGCCCGCAAACGGAGGATGATGGTCGGCCTCTGGGACATCGTCGTCGGCGAAGGGATGGTCTCGCCGCGCCGTTACCCACCGCTCTACGCCTTCGAGCTCTTCTCGCACCGGCTGCTCCGCTACCTCAGCCCCCTGCTCCACCTCGTCGCCTTCGTCGCCAACGTGCTGCTGCTCGGCGACGGCTGGGTCTACGACCTCCTCTTCGCCTGCCAGCTGGCGCTGCTCGCCGCCGCCCTCCTCGCCCGCGCGCTGCCGCTGACGCCGCTGCGAGTCGCCCGCTACTACGTCGAGACCACCGCCTCGATCGCGCTCGGCCTCTGGGACCGGATGCGCCACGGGGCCTCGGGCCGCTGGCAGAAGGCCGAGGGCACGCGCTGATGCCCCGCGCCGTCGACGCCACGATCGCCACGATCGCCCTCCTCGTCCTCTCGCCCCTGCTGCTCGCGGCGGCGATCTGGATCAAGCTCGGCAGCCGCGGCCCGGTCGTCTACCGCCAGCGCCGCGTCGGCCTCGGCGGCGAGGAGTTCGAGCTGTTGAAGCTGCGGACGATGGTCGCCGGCTCGGACCCGGTCGGGGTCGGCACCATCGTCACCCGCGACGACCGCCGGGTCACGACCGCCGGTCGCTTCCTCCGCCGCACCTCGCTCGACGAGGTCCCGAACCTGGTCAACGTGCTGCGCGGCGAGATGGCGATCGTCGGCCCCCGCCCGACCATCCCCGCCCAGGTCGTCTCCTACGGCGACCACCAGAAGCGCCGCCACGAGGTGCCGCCGGGGATCACCGGCTGGGCCCAGGTCCGGGGCCGCGCCGGCAT
>DASXFL010000127.1:0-2953 GCA_036489595.1 Solirubrobacterales bacterium | reverse complement strand
GGTGGTTAGAAACACTCCACGAGTCGGGCCGAGGGGACCGGCGAATAACAAGACGAACCCTTCGTCGCAGCAGGCAGCGTAGACCCGAAATCGAGGATTGACTACGCCCGCCGGCTCTGGAAGGCTGGCGCCCCGATCTCGCGCAAGTGGGGCCGATCCCGGGGAGAAACGCGCGAGCAAAGGAGGGATTCATGGACCCATCGCGGCACCGGTTTCACAGCCTCCGCCTGGTCGGCACCCTGAGCGTCATCGTTGCCCTCTTCGCGATTGCCGGATCCGCGCTTGCTGCGACGGCGATGAAGGGGGCGACCTACTCGGGACGGCTGAAGCCGGAGGGCGGACCTGCGAGCAGCGGCACCCCGATCAGCCTCAGGGTCTCCCCCGCCGGCACCAAGGTGACGGTGACGATGGAATCCTTCCCGCTCTTCTGCGAAGGCGGCGGCCCACCGCAGGTGATCCGCTTCAAGAAGGCGAAGATTGTCAACGGGAAGTTCACGACCAGCGGCACCTCAACCACTGAGCAGCAGTTCGGCGGCGGCCTCACCGCGACCGCCACGGTGAGCGGCAAGTTCCTAGCCGGCGGCAAGGCACGCGGCAGCTTCGAAGACAAGTTCCCGAAGGCCTCCGAATGCGGCGGTAGGACGACCTACGCCGCAAAGGTGGCAAGCGAATGAGATCCCGGCGCGCCGGTGGACGACGGCGGGGCCTCACCGCGATCATCGCCGTGGTGGCCTGCGCCGTGGTGGCCTGCTCTCTAACGGCGGCGAGCGCCTCGGCGCGCGGCGGCAAGATCAAGCTGACGGCGGAAGTGCTCCGCCTCACGAACACCCGCTCGGAGGCCTTCTGCCCCGAATACCCCAATGAGATCGGCCTGTTCAGAGGCAAGAAACAGGTCGGGTCGCTCAAGGTCGGCAACTGCGCGGCGGCAGGCTTCAACGCCTATTACCACGGGACTGCCAAGCTCGAAGTGGGGTCCCTGAGCGGCAAGCTGCACTTCGAACTCGTGTTCAGTCATCCGCCGACCAACTCGGGATCCTCCAAACCCGGCAAAGGCACCTTCAGCAACGCCGAAGGCAGCGAGCTCTTCCAGGCCGTGACCACCGAGCTTCCGCCAGAACTCGGTGCCCGCTTCACCGTGATCCTCGATCCTCGGGTCGTCCCCAACTGAGAGCTAGTTAGTCCTTCGGTGCACTCCGGTAGAGAGTCACGTTGCGGTCGCGCGGACCGCCGGCAAAGCCCTTCGGCCTCCCGCCCTGGGCATCGAGGTAGGAGAGCTCCCGTGAGATCTCGCCGAGTTCCGCGGGAACGTGGTCGAGCATCCAGGTCTGGAGTGCGACGCCGCCCCCGGCCGTCGCGTGGAGGCGCAGGGCCCGAGCCTGCTGGGGGTAGTCGATCAGCGATGCGGTGCTGATCAGCCAGTAGCCGCCGCCGGGACCGCGACGCGGCTGGATGTGGTTGCTGTGGGTGTGGCCGGAGAGGGCGGCGACCACCCGGGGATGCTGGTCGAGCAGCGCGAGGATGCCCGGACCTCCGGGGGACCTGGCCAGCGGCTGATGGGAGGCGACGATGATCCAACGTCGCCCGGAGCGGCCGAGCTCGCGCGCCAGCCAGCTCGCCTGGCCCGAGTGGACGACGCCGTCGGAGCCGCCGTCGCGCCGCGCCAGGTCGAGGACGATGACGCGCAGGTGGCCACCGACGTCGAAGGAGTAGTCGAGGAACCGGCCGCTCGCCGGCAGGGATGCGACGCGGCGCAGCCGCGCCACCACCTCGCCCGCGCTGAGCTCGCGCCGGCGCCAGTCGGCGGGGACCCTGACGCCCGGCGCGTTCAACAGCTGGCGGATCAGCGGCTCGAGCAGACCCGGGTCCGGCAGCCCGTCAGGAGCGGCGGCGCTCAGGCGGGTGGCGGTTTCCGGCAGCGTCAGATCCTGCGGCAGGTCCCAGACGGCGCGCCCACCACGCGCGATCCCGTCGGTCAGAGCGCTCGGCGGCAGCACGCCCTGGACCAGCAGGTCATGGTCGCCCAGCACCGGATAGGTCGGCGCGCTCAGCCCCCTCGCGAGAAAGGCGCGAACGGCCTCGCCGAGCAGGCCCGGGTGCCGCGGCGCGTCGATCTCGGGACGGTAGTAGAACGGGTCGGGGTCGCCCGCTATCTGGACGCCGCGGTAGCCCGAAGCGCCGCTGTCGGGGTGCACGCGGCCACCGGCGAGCAGGCCCAAGGCCCACTCCAGCTCGTTGGCCTGGGCGTTGTCGATCAGGTCTCCGCCCTGGATCACGGCATCGGGGCCCAACGCCTCGATCGCGCGGACCGCGCCGTCGAGGACCCTCGCGGTCAATGCCTCGTGCGGTCGGAACGTCGAGGTAAACGGCGGGCCCAGGCGAGCCAGAAAGGGGACCCGGGCTGGCGACTCGGCGTCGAGGACGTGAGCATCGGTGAGGTGTGCGAGGGTGCCGAGCGCTCCTTCGAGCGGCGCCGCCGGAGCGAGCTCGGTGCGAGCCAGCAGCGGCGCGCCCGGGCCGACGTCTAGCTCCCCGGCGCTCCCCTCCCAGGTGCTCCCCAGGGTCGAGCCGCCGCGGGCCGCGGTCCGGCCACCGCCGCAGCCGCCGAGCGCCAACGCCAGGCCACCCGCCGCCCCGAGGGCGAGTAGCTCGCGCCGCGAGAGTCGCCCCCCGTTCAAGCCAGCCCCCGGACGATCGAGCCGCGGCCGATTCGCCGCACCACCCACCAGACGGCGAGCACGCCGATCAGCGCCAGCCCGGCGAGGAGCAAGCCGACCTCGGCCGCTGAGGCGGCCAGCGGCAGCGTCGCGTAATCGGCCGCCAGCCCCGCGAGCACCGGCCCCAGCACCAGGCGCTCCAGCAGGATGGCCAGCACGGCAGCCGGGAGGAGGACCGCGAGCGCGGTGCCGGCGAGCAAGGTGCGGATCGACCGCGGTCCGGCGCCGCAAGCCCGCAG
>DASXFL010000094.1:0-3349 GCA_036489595.1 Solirubrobacterales bacterium | reverse complement strand
CACCGGGCCGCTGCCTCCGCCTGGCGCCCCTCCTGCTCGCCTGCCTTGCATTGACGCTGGCCCTGCCGGCCTGCGGCAGCCAGTCCTCGACGGCAGCGGAATCGACCGCCGCCAAGACGACCGTCTCCAGCGGCGAACCGGCCGCCGCGCCGAAGCCGGCTCCCGGCGGGGCGCCCTGCGACGGCAGCCTCGGCGACTTCGTCGAAGAGCTCGAGCACCTGCGCCGCAACCTGGTGATCGGGGTCAGTTACGAGCAGTACGTCTCCGAGCTCGGCAGCCTCCGCAAGTCCTACGACCAGGTGCCGGTCGGCAAGCTCGAGCTCAGCTGCATCGCCGGCCCGGCGACCAGCGCCGAGAGCTCCTTCGACCGCTACCTCGCCGCCGCCAATACCTGGGGCGACTGCGTCTCCGAAGCGGGCTGCGAAACCGCGGCGCTCGAACCGGAGCTGCGGCACCAGTGGCGCCGGGCAGCGAAGCAGCTCGCCGCCGCCAAGCAGGAGCTCGCGGCCGACTAGCCTAGTCGCTCCTAGGAGCGACTAGGCGGCGCCCATCGCGCGGGCGATCACGACCCGCTGGATCTCGTTGGTGCCCTCGTAGATCTGGGTGATCTTGGCGTCGCGCATCATCCGCTCGACCGGGTACTCGTTGACATAGCCGTAGCCGCCCAGCACCTGGACCGCCTCGACCGTCACCTTCATCGCGTTATCGGAGGCAAAGAGCTTTGCCATCGAGGTGTAGGAGCCGAGCTCGGCGGGGCGCTTGGGCTGGTCGGCGAGCGAGCAGGCTTTGTAGAGGAGCTCGCGGGCGGCGGCGGTGCCAGTCTGCATGTCGGCGAGCTTGAACTGGATCCCCTGCAGCCGGTTGATCGGAGCGCCGAAGGCGATCCGCTCCTTGGCGTAGGAGTTGGCGAAGTCGGTCGCGCCCTGGGCGATCCCGACCGCTTGGGCGGCGGCCCCGAGCCGGGTCCGCTCGAGCGTGGCGAGGGCGACCGAGAGGCCCTTGCCCTCCTCGCCGATCAGGTTCTCGGCCGGGACGCGGACGTCGGTGAAGGAGGGCGAGCCGGTCGGGCTGCCCTTGATCCCGAGCTTGTGCTCGAGCGCGCCGGGGTCGAAGCCCTCGCGGTCCTTCTCGACGACGAAGGCGCTGGTGCGGCGGTTCTCGCGGTCGGTGGTGGCGAAGACGACGTAGAAGTCGGCAATCGTGGCGTTGGTGATCCAGGCCTTCTGGCCGTTGATCACCCAGTCTGAGCCGTCGCGCACCGCAGTCGTCCGCATCGCCGCCGGATCCGAGCCGGCCTCGGGCTCCGAGAGGCAGAAGGCCGGGGAGTGCTCACCGCTGGCGCACCTCGGCAGCCACTTCTGCTTCTGCTCGTCGGAGCCGAAGAGCGAGATCGGCAGCGTCCCCAGCTCCTGCACCATCAGCATCAGCGCGCTCGAGGCGCAGGCCTTGGCGATCTCCTCGACCGCCATCTGCAGGACCAGCGTCCCCGTCCCGGTGCCGCCGACCGCCTCGGAGAACGGCAGCCCGAGCACGTCGTGGGAAGCGAGCAGGTCGCGGATGTCCCAGGGGTATTCGGAGTTGCGGTCGATCTCGGCCGCCCGCGGCGCGATCTTCTCCTGCGCCAACTGGCGGACCATGTCGCGGAGGTCGAGCGCCTCCTGCGGGATCTCGTAGGGCGTCGGGACTCCCGTCGCGGTACTCATCGTTATCCGAGCATATTGCTCCGCGGCCACCCGTATCGTGGCCGCCGTGGACATCGTCCTTGCCCTCGCCGCGGCGCTCCTGTTCGCGCTCGGAACCGTCCTGCAGCAGCGGGCCGGGCTCGAAGAGCCGGCGACCGGGCCGAGCTCGGGGCTGCTGATCCAGATGGCGCGGCGGCCGGTCTGGCTGGCCGGGATCGCCGCCGACGCGCTCGGCTTCGGCTGCCAGGCCGCCGCGCTCGGCTTCGGCCGGCTGGCGGTGGTGCAGCCGCTGCTGATCGCCAGCCTCGTCTTCGCGCTGCCGCTGGGAGCGCGGCTGACTGGCCAGCGGATCCGCCGTGCCGACATCGGCGCGGCGCTGCTTGTGACGGCGGCGCTGGTCGCCTTCCTGACGATCGCCGACCCCTCCGGCGGCCGCGCCGATGCCCCGCTCGGCGAGTGGGCGATCGCCGGCGCGGCCTGCATCGCCGCCTGCGTGCCGCTCACCCTCGCCGGCCGGCGCGGGCCGGCGCCCCGGCGCGCCGCCCTGCTGGGGATCGCGACCGGAGTCCTCTTCGCGCTCTCGGCAGCGCTGACCAAGGCCGTTGTCGACGAGCTGGACGACGGCGTCCTCACGATCTTCACCACCTGGCACCTCTACGCGCTGGCGGCGATCGGCTACGCCTCGATGACCCTCAACCAGCTGGCGCTGAACACCGGCGCCCTCGCCCCCGCGGTGGCGACCAGCATGGCCTTCGACCCGATCGCCAGCGTCGTCCTCGGCGTCGCCCTGTTCGAGGAGAAGCTCGACGCCGGCGCCCTCGACGTCCTCGCCACCCTGGCCGCGCTGGCTGCCGCCGGGGTCGGGATGGCGATCCTCGCCCGCCAGCAGTCGCAAGCCCCGGAACCCGCCTGGAGCAGGTCCTAAAGGTCAGCCCAGATGGACGCCGAAGAGACGAACGTGAGTAGCGCTGGGGAGAACGTCCCGCCGGGCGAGGCGCCTGAGGCCGGCGCGCCGCAGGCGCGCGAGTTCCAGGAGGAGACCCGGGCCCACCGGCTCGCCAAGCTGGAGGCGCTGCGGCAGCGCGGCGTCGACCCCTACCCCGTCCGCTTCGATCGCGACTCGACCGCGGCGGCGATCCGCGAGCAGTTCGGCGACCTCGCCGCCGGCGCCGACACCGGCCAGGCGGTGCGGCTCGCCGGCCGCATTCTTGGCGAGCGCCGCCACGGCGGCCTCGACTTCGCCGACCTCCGCGACGAGACCGGGCAGATCCAGCTCCTGGTCACCGCCGAGGCGGTCGGCTCCGACGAGCTGCACGAGTTCTCCGACCTCGACCTCGGCGACTGGGTCGGGGTCGAGGGGACGGTGGTCGCCTCCGACAAGGGCGAGCTCTCGGTCCGGGTGGCGAAGTTCGAGCTGCTCTCGAAGAGCCTGCGAGCGCTGCCCGACGTCCGCCACGGCATCACCGACCCCGAGACCCGCTACCGCCAGCGCTACCTCGACCTGATCCTCGACGAGCCCTCGCGGAGGGTCTTCGCGATCCGCTCGGCGGTGATCTCGGCGACCCGCAAGACGCTGCTCGACCGCGGCTTCCGCGAGGTCGAGACGCCGGTCCTGCTCGACCAGGCCGGCGGCGCCGCGGCGAAGCCGTTCATCACCCACCACAACG
>DASXFL010000051.1:0-17934 GCA_036489595.1 Solirubrobacterales bacterium | reverse complement strand
CTGCGTGTCCGGGGTTCACCTCCTGGGAGTGGCATCGACGGCGCAAACCCGACGCGGTCGCGGGCCGGCGGTGCTCGCCCGCGAGGCGGTCGGCGCCGCCCTCGCTGACGCCGGCCTGGCGGCGTCCGAAGTGGACGGCATCGCCGTCGGCGGCGCCGAGCCGACCTTTGCCGAGAGCGCCGAGGCGGCGCTCGGTCGCCGCCACCGCGGCTACCACTGCCGCTGCGGGCTCGGCACCGCGGCGCTGAGCTCGGCCTGGAAAGCGGTCTCGGCGGGGGCTGGGGAGGTGGTGGTCTGCATCGGCTTCGACGGCGGCGCGGCGTCGGCGGCCGAGGGCGACGCGCTCGAGGCGCAGGCCGCGGCGGCGCGCGAATACCTCCAGCACTCCGGCGCCGGCGAGCGCCACCTGGCCCGGGTCGCGGCGAAGAACCGGCGCCACGGCGCCGCCAATCCGAACGCCCCGCTCAGCGCCGAGGTCGGGGTCGAGGAGGTGCTGGCGAGCGAGCTGCTGCTGTGGCCGCTGCGGCGCCTGATGGTGGCTGCGCCGGCGCGCGGAGCTGCCGCCGTCGTCCTCGGATCGTCCGCCCGCGGCCGCCGCCACGGCGCCAAGGCGCCCCAAGTCCGCGCCTCGGTGATGCTCGACGGCGGCTCCGCCGGCGGCGCCGAGACCAGCCGCGCCGCCCGCCTCGCCTACCTCTCGGCCGAGCTGGGGCCGGAGGAAGTCGACCTGGCCGAGATCGAAGACCCGACCCCGGTCGAGGAGCTGGCCGCCTACGAGGCGCTCGAGTTCGCCCCCGAGGGCTCGGGCCCGGAACTCGTCGAGAGCGGCTTCACCGCCCTCGGCGGCGTCCTCCCGGTCAACCCGAGCGGCGGTGCCCTCTGCCACGGCGCCACCCGCGGCGCTGGCGGCATCCGCCAGCTGGTCGAGCTCTCGCTGCAGCTGCGCGACCGCGCCGGCCGCCGCCAGGTCCCCGGCGCCCGTGTCGGCCTCGGCCTCTGCGGCGGCCCGACCAGCCCCAACGGTCCCACCGGCCTCACCATCGTTACCGCTTGAGCTGTTCCTTTTGCTCGCCAGACGAACATAAGGAACAGCTCCATGCTTCCTGTGAGGAGCACAAAGGCGGCTCGCGCGGTTAATCCGGCGCCGGCGGCCTGGTGAAATGGTCCCCGGGGATGTACCGGGCGTTGCAGACCGACTTCGAGAGCCTGCCGCAGGTCCTCGCCGTGCGCGCCGGCGAGGTCGGCGGCGAGCGCTTCGTCCGCGACGCCCACCAGGAGTGGACCTACGCCGAGTTTCACCAACGGGTGACCGAAGTCGCCGCCGGCCTGCGCGAGCTCGGGGTAAAGCAGGGCGACGTGGTCGGCGTCGTCCTCCCCAACAGCCCCCACTACCTCGAGGTCTGGTGGGGGATCCTCTGGCTCGGCGCCGTCTTCAACCCGGTCAACCCGGTGCTGACCGCCCGTGAGGCGGCGGGGATCCTGGCCGACTCCGAAGCGGTGGTCGCAGTCTGCACGCCGGAGGTCGCCGCCGGACTCGAGGAGCGGCGGCAGGAGCTGCCGAAGCTGCGCGAGATCGTCGCCGCCGCCGGCGGCGACCCGGCGGCGCCGCTGCGCGGCCGCGGCAGCGTCGGCGACCACGCCCGGATCGGTTCCGGCGACCTCGCCTCCTTCGTCTACACCTCCGGCACCACCGGCCGCCCGAAGGGGGCGATGCTCGGCCACGGCAACTTCCTGGCCAACGCCTGGCAGCTGGGCGAGCCGCTGCCGCTCAGTCGCGGCGACACGCTGGGGATGGTGCTGCCGCTGTTCCACGTCAACGCGCAGCTGGTCACCACCGTGATCCCGCTCGTGCTCGGCGCCCAGGTGGCGATGTGGGAGCGCTTCTCGGCCTCCCGCTTCTGGGCCGACGTGGCGGCCTTCGAGCCGGTCACCTTCTCCTCGGTGCCGACGATGCTGGCGGCGCTGCTGCACGCGCCCGGGGCCGAGGAGGCGGAATCGAACTCGCTGCGGTTCGTGATCTGCGGCGCGGCGCCGCTCTCGCCCGCCCTCTTCCGCCGCTTCGAGGAGAAGTTCGGGCTGAAGATCATGGAGGGATACGGGCTCACCGAGGGCACCTGCTGCACGACCATCAACCCGTTCACCGGGCCGCGCAAGATCGGCTCGGTCGGGCTGCCGACCCGGGCCCAGGAGGTGAAGGTGATCGACGAGGCCGGGGAGACCGTGCCGGACGGCGCCGCCGGCGAAATCTGCTTCCGCGGGCCGAACATGATGCACGGCTACTACAAGCGCCCCGACGCCAACGCGGAGACGATGGTCGACGGCTGGATCCGGACCGGCGACGTCGGCTACCGCGACGAGGACGGCTACTTCTTCCTCGTCGACCGGACCAAGGACATGATCATCCGCGGCGGCGAGAACATCTACCCGCGTGAGATCGAGGACGTCCTGCTCGAGCACGACTCGGTCAAGGAGGCGGCGGTGGTGGGGCGGCCCGACGAGGTCCGCGGCGAGGAGGTCCACGCCGTGGTGGCGCTCCTCGCCGGCGACGACGTCGTGGTGCTGGAGGAGCACTGCCGGGGGCGGCTCGCCGCCTTCAAGGTGCCGACGAGCTGGGAGGTGGTCGAGGAGCTGCCGAAGACCTCGACCGGGAAGATCGACAAGAAGCCGCTGCGCGAGAAGCTCGCAGCTGCGGCCGGCTGAGAGGAGAGACCCGTGGGAATACTCGACGGGAAGGCGATCATGATCACCGGCGCCGCCAGTGGGATCGGCCGGGCGACGGCGGAGGAGGCGGCGGCGGAGGGCGCGCGTATGTTGCTCTGCGACGTCGACGAGGAGGGCGGCGGCGCGGTCGCCGCGGAGATCGGCGAGGCGGCGAGCTACCGCAGCGTCGACGTCACCGACGAGGAGGCGGTGCGCGCGGCGGTGGCGGCGACGGTCTCCGAGCTCGGCCGGATCGACGGCGCCTTCAACTGCGCCGGCATCCTCGGCGTCCTCGGCAACATCGGTGAACTGCCGCTCGACGGCTGGAAGCAGCTGATCGAGGTCGACCTGAACGGCGTCTTCCTCTGCACCAAGCACCAGGTCAACGCGATGGCCGAGCAGGGCTCGGGCTCGATCCTCAACATGGCCTCGGCCGCCGGCCTGATCGGCTGGCCGGGCGCCTCCGGCTACGTCGCCGCCAAGCACGGCGTCGTCGGGCTGACCAAAGCGGCGGCGCTCGAGTACGCGCCGCAGGGCGTCCGCGTCAACGCGATCTGCCCCAGCTACACGATCACGCCGATGGTCGAGAAGGACCTCTTCGAGGACGCGCTCGGCAACGACGAGGAGCTGATCGGGGCGGCCCGCGCGAACCACCCGATCGGCCGCTTCGCGCAGCCGAGCGAGATCGCCGCCGCGGCGGCCTGGCTGCTCTCCGACAAGGCCTCGTTCGTGACCGGCACGGCGATGCCGGTCGACGGTGGCTACACGGCCCCGTAGTCTCACTCGCCGATGGCCGACCGCGACAGCTTCGAGCAGACTCCGTACGAGTTGCCGCCTGGGGCCACGGAAATCGTCTTGGTCCGCCACGGCGCCTCCTCGCCGCCGGTCGAGGGGAGGCCGAGCCCGTTGGTCGGCGGCCACTCCAATCCAGCCCTCGCCGAGGCCGGGCTGGCCCAGGCGGAGCTGGTGGCGGAGGGGCTGCGGTACGAGCCGATCTCGGCGATCTTCGTCTCGACCCTGCGGCGGACGGGGGAAACGGCGGCGCCGCTCGCCGAGGCGCTCGGGATCGAGCCCGAGCCGCCGCTGGAGGAGCTGCGCGAGGTCTTCCTCGGCGACTACGAGGGCGGCGTTTACCGGATCAAAGCCGCCCGCGGCGACCCGGTGATCCAGCGGGTCTTCAGCGAGGAAGCGTGGAGCGAGATCCCGAACGCCGAGACCTGGGAGCGCTTCGGGCCGCGGGTCACCGCCGGGGTCGAGAAGATCGTCGCCCGGACCGGGCCCGACCGGGCCGCGGTCGCGATCCTCCACGGCGCCGTGATCGGCCAGCTCTGCCGGCAGGCGACCGCGAGCCGCCCCTTCGCCTTCGTCCACGCCGACAACGGCTCGATCTCGCGCCTCGTCGTCCAGCCCGACGGTCGCTGGCTCCTGCGCTCGTTCAACGACGTCTCGCACCTGCGGGTGCGGAGCGGCGCCGCCGGCTGAGGCAACCCCCGAAAGGAGACTGCAATGCCCGCCTTCCTCGTCCACGGCAACCCCGACTCCGCCCGGCTCTGGTCGCGGGTGGTGGCGCGCCTCGGCGACTACGACGGCGAGGTCGTCGCCGCCGACCTGCCCGGATTCGCCGAGGCAGCGCCAGCCGGCTTCCCGCTCACCAAGGAGGCCTATGTCGAGTGGATCGAGGGCGAGCTGGAGGCGCTCGGCGGCGGCGTCGACCTGGTCGGCCACGACTGGGGATCGCTGCTGGTCCAGCGGGTCGCCTCGACCCGGCCGGACCTGGTGCGGACGGTCGCCTGCGGCGGCGCCGCCGTCGACCGCCAGTACCCCTGGCACCCGCTGGCTCAGGTCTGGCAGACCCCGGGCGAGGGCGAGCGCTACATGGAGGAGGAGCTGACCGACGAGCTGGGGACCGCCCATCTGGTCGAAAACGGGGTGCCGCAGGAGGACGCCGAGGCCAACATCTGGACCACCCCGCACGGCAAGGACACGATCCTCGCCCTCTACCGCTCGGCCGTCGACATCGGCGAGGAATGGCAGCCGGACCTGGAGCGGATCGAGGTGCCTGCGATGGTGATCTGGGGTCGCGAGGACCCATACGTCCAGCTCGCCTTCGGCGAGGCGCTGGCGGCGCGGATGAAGGGCGAGCTGGTCGTCCTCGAGTGCGGCCACTGGTGGCCCTTCGAGCGCCCCGAGGAGACCGCCGCCGCCCTCCTCCGCCACTGGTCCCCCTGACCAGCCCCCCCGCGGCGTGGTTGTCCTTTGTCCGGGATAGCCGGACGAAGGACAACCACAGGCCTCGAGACCGGACAAAGGACAACCACGGCGGGTTGTGGGGTTCCCACAAATCGGCGTCGCGCGCGCTGGCGGTGGCCGCGACGCCGTGAGAGTCTGGAGGAGGGATGTCGAGCGCTACCGACACGGAGTTGCTTGCGCTGCACGGACTCGCGGTGAAGAAGGCGGGGAGCCCCGCCGCAGTCGCCGCCGTGATCGGCGCCGAGGAGGGGGAGGTCGAGGCCGCCCTCGAGGCGGCGGTCGCCGCCGGCCGCGCCGCCGGCGCCAACGGCACCTTCATGGTCGCCCCGGCCGGGCGCGAGTGGCTGCAGGCGCAGTACCCCGATGCTTTCGCCGGCTTCCGCGCCGACCCGGCCGCGACCGAGGCCTACGAGCGCTTCGAGCGGATCAACCGCGAGCTGCTGGCGCTCTTCACCGACTGGCAGATGATCCCCGCGGCCGGCGGCGAGCGGATCCCCAACGACCACTCCGACCACGAGTACGACACCGCGGTGATCGACCGCCTCGGCGCCCAGCACGAACGGGCCGAAAGGGCACTCGACTCCTTCGCCGCGCTGGAGCCGCGGCTTGGCCTCTACAAGGACCGCCTCGACTCGGCCTACGACAGGGCCCTGGCGGGCGAGCGCGAATGGGTCTCCGGCGCCCGCGTCGACAGCTACCACACGGTTTGGTTCGAGCTCCACGAGGATCTGCTGCGGATGCTCGGGCGCGAGCGCGAGGAGGCACCTTGACCGCGGTCGCCGACCGCGCCGTCGTCCTCGACGGCGCGACGGTGCCGAGCCGGGAGGTGGTCGGCAACAAGGGGCGCAGCATCGCCTGGATGCTCAGCCTCGGGTTGCCGGTGCCGCCGGCGCTGTGCCTGCCGATCGAGGAGTGCCGCCGCTTCCACGCCGCCGGCGGCGAGCTCGACGCCGACGCCTGGAGCTCGGTCCTCGCCGGCGTCGCCGGCCTCGAGGAGGAGCTCGGGCGCGAGTTCGGCGGCGGCGAGAGCCCGCTTCTGGTCTCGGTCCGCTCCGGCGCCGCGGTCTCGATGCCGGGGATGATGGACACGGTCCTCAACCTCGGCATCACCGACGAGGTCGAGGCGACGCTGGCGCGGCTCTCCGGCGACCCCGGCTTCGCTCGCCAGACCCACTGTCGCTTCGTCCACCAGTTCGGCGAGACGGTGCTCGGCGCCGACCTTGACGAGCCCGCCGCGGACGCGACCCCTGCCGACGTCCGCGAGGCGGTCCGCCGCGACACCGGCGCCGAGGTCCCGGCCGACCCCGAGGAGCAGCTGCGGGCGGTGATCAAGGCCGTCTTCGGCTCCTGGTCCTCGCGCCGCGCCAAGGCCTACCGCCGCCATTGGGGCATCTCCGAGGATGGCGGCACCGCGGTGATCATCCAGGCGATGGTCTTCGGCAACCTCGGCGAGGACTCCGGCACCGGCGTCCTCTTCAGCCGCAACCCGCTCTCCGGCGACCCCCAGCCCTACGGCGAGTGGCTGGCGCGCGGCCAGGGCGAGGACGTGGTCAGCGGCACCCACGACCCGCAGCCGCTCTCGGTCCTCGCCGACACCCTGCCCGTCGCCCACGAGCGCCTGCTCGCCGCCGCCAGGCTGCTCGAGCGCGAGCACGGCGACGTTCAGGACGTCGAGTTCACGATCGAGCGCGGCGAGCTGTTCCTGCTGCAGACGCGCGCCGCCAAACGCTCGCCGCTGGCTGCCGTTCGCGCCGCCGTCGACCTCGTCGCCGAGGGCGCGATCGACCGCGTCGAAGCGATCGAGCGGGTCACCCCCGAGCAGCTGGCGAGCGTGCTGGCGCCGCGCCTCCCCGAGGCCGTCGCGGCCGCGGCCGAGGTCGTCGCCCGCGGCACCGCCGCCTGCCCCGGGGTCGCGGCCGGGGTCGCGGTGGACGACTCCGACGTCGCCTGCGAGGCCGAGGGCGACGTCGTCCTCGCCCGCCCGACTACCAGCCCCGAGGACGTCAGCGGGATGATCGCCGCCCGCGCCGTCGTCACCGAGCGCGGCGGCTCGACCTCGCACGCCGCCGTCGTCACCCGCGCCCTTGGCCGGCCCAGCGTGGTCGGGGTGGGAGAGGGGGCGACCGCCGAGCTGATCGGCGCAGAGCTGACGGTCGACGGCTCCGCTGGGGTCGTCTACCGCGGCTCCCTCCCGACCGAGGACGTCGACCCGGCCGGCGTGCCGGGGCTGACCGAGCTGATCGCGTGGGCTCGCGAGCTGAGCCCGGTCGAGGTGGACGCCGACGCGGCCTCGCCGGTCGACCTGCTGCGCGCCGCCCAGGAGAAGTCGAATCCAGAGCAGGAGGAGGAGAGCACGTGACCGTCAAACAGGAGGGCAAGCGGCCCTATCCCGACAAGTGGCCGCGCGAGTCGGCGACGCCGCTGGTCGAGCGGTACCACAGCGCCGTCCGCGCGCTCGCCGCCGAGAAGCTCGCCGCCAGCGGCATGTCCTGGGAGGAGGCCGTCGCCGCCGGCGTGCTGATGCCGAGCCGCGAGGAGCTGCAGCAAATCGAGGCCGACGTGCTCGCCGAGGGCTACAGGTTCGACGTCTCGGCGACGATCTCGTTGAAGGAGGAGCCGGACAAATACAAACCGCTGGCCGGGATCTCCGACTCCGGCCAGCAGGACAGCGACGAGCAGGGCCGGCCGATCGTCGGCACCGGCGACAACGTCTTCAAAGCCCCCGCCGACGTCACCGGCACCGCCCGCTACATCTCCGACGTCGACCGGGTGATGGAGATGCTGACCGGCGGCGTCCCGGAGAACACGGTGGCGATCATCGACGACTCCGGCGGCACCCTGACGGCGCCGATCCTCGGGGACTTCACCGCCGTCGTCTGCATGGGCGGGACGGTGCGCTCGCATCTCGGGATCCTCACCCGCGAGTACAACGTGCCCTGCCTGATGAACGCCGAGCTCGACGGGCTCGCCGACGGCGATGCGATCACCGTCGAGTACTCGAAGAGCGCCGCCGACGCCTATGCCGACTCCGAGGCCGCGGCCGAGCACCGCGCCCGCATCATCAAGGTCTCCTAGGAGGGGGAATTCAGATGCCAGTGAAACGCAGCTACGTCGACCTGCTGGAGGCCAACAACTTCATCCAGAAGTGGGCCGACTCGTTCTTCTTCCAGTGCACCACCCGCACCGTGCAGGAGTCGAAACTGTTCCCAGTCAACCCATACATCGCGATGTCCTACTACAACGCCTGGTATCGGTACCCGGAAATCCTCCGCAAGGTCGACGCGGCGCTGCCGGCGGAGGAGATCGGCGACCGCGCCCGCCAGGTGGGTACGTACGTGAACACGATCTCGATGGGCGTCGGCCCGCAGTTCTATCTCGGCGGCCGCCAGTGGATGCTCGACATGGGACTGCTGAAGCCGACCGACTGCGTCGAAGACATGGTCGACGTGCTCGACTTCTGCCGCCGCCTCAACATGGCCTACCACCGCTCCGAGAACCACATCATGCCGAGCGACGGCAACCACAAAGACCAGATCCACACCGCCCGCCAGACCGAGTTCTTCGAAGACGGCGCGATCGGGATGACCCCCGGCGACAAGCTCCACACCGCCTTCACCAGCTTCGTGGCGTCGCTCTCGGCCTACGGCTTCCTCAGCCACTGCGAGTGCCGGCTGAGCTTCTGCAACAACGGGCCCTACCGGACCCGGGACGGCCACCAGATGCTGGTCCGCGACGCGGTCGACCTCTCCGAGTGCGACTTCCCCTGGATGGACGGGGCGGCGCGCGAGATCGAGCACAACAACCTGACGATCCCGGTGATCATGAAGGACACCGACTTCTACATGGTCGACGATTGGGGCAGCTTCGAGGCGAAACCGTCCTACGACAACCAGAACCTGGTCGCGGTCGGGCTGTACACGTCCGACTGGCTCTCCGACGGTTACCTCCCGGTCCACATGGACAGCGCCGCCGAGCTTGCCGACTACTTCGACGACCAGCGCGAGAAGATGGAAGCCGCGACCTCGGAGATGTGGCGGATGATGGCCGGCTGGACCCGCGAGCAGATGGTCGACGCGGGGCTCCTGGTGTACTTCGCGATCCTCAAGGACGTCGCCCACTTCGCCGGCGAGTACGACCAGGACGATTGGTTCCTGGTCGACGAGCGCACGCAGCTGTTCCGGCCGCTGATGAACGACGAGTACGGCAACTCGGCGATCGCCGAGCTGGTCGGGCTGGTCTCGCTGAGCTCGCAGGACCGCGGTCCGCACCGGATGGAGCGCTACTCGCGCGACCGCACCGAGATGTGGACCTCGATCCCCTACTCGGTGCTGGTCGACGACGACTGGACCGCCGGGGTCGGGCCGATCGGGCCGGGCACCACCTCGCTGCCGGCGAAAACGGCGAAGTGGACGACGACCCAGGGCAAGCTGACGCAGGACGAGTGCAACGCCGCCGCCAAGGCCTTCCACTCGGCCAAGTACGACCTGCGCCACTATGACGACGACGTCTGGGCGAAGAACAACCCCGAGTCCGAGCAGACGACGGCGCTGGCGAGCTAGGAGGATCGACGGACATGAGCGACCATCTCAACCGGGCCTTCCGGCTGCGGCGGCGACCCCAGGGTCTGCCGGCCGACGGCGACCTCGAGCTGGTCACCGAGGAGGTGCCGGAGCTGCGCGATGGCCAGGCCCTGGTCCGCACCAACCTGCTATCGCTCGATCCGACCAACCGGATCTGGATGAGCGACATCCGCGGCTACATGCCGGCGGTGCCGATCGACGCGGTGATGCGCGGGCTCGGCACCGGCGAGGTGGTCGAGTCGAGGCGCGGGGACATGCCGGTCGGGGCGACGGTGAGCGGCTTTCTCGGCTGGCAGGAGCTGTGCCTGGCCGACGACTCGCAGCTCGAGGCACCGCTGACGGTGCTGCCGGACCCGCTGCCCGGCCCCGAATCCGCCTTCCTCGGCGCCCTCGGCCACACCGGCGTCACCGCCTACATCGGGATCGAGCTGGCCGAGCTGCAGGAGGGGGAGACGATCGTCATCTCCGCCGCCTGCGGCGCGGTCGGCTCGATCGCCGGCCAGATCGCCAAGCAGCGCGGCGCCGGCCGGGTCGTCGGTGTCGCCGGCGGCGAGGAGAAGTGCCGCCACGCGGTCGAGGCGCTCGGCTACGACGCCTGCGTCGACCACCGCGCCGCCGACTGGCGGGAGCAGCTCGATGACGCGACGCCGGACGGGATCGACGTCGACTTCGAGAACGTCGGCGGGCCGATCATGGACCACGTCCTCGGCCGCCTCAACATCGGCTCCCGCGTCTCGCTCTGCGGGATGATCGCCGAGTACAACACCTACAACCCGGGCGGCGAGCACAGCGGCGGCCTCAGCAACGTCGGCCAGCTGATCATGCAGCGGTCGACCATCCGGGGATTCCTCGTGCTCGACTTCGGCGACCGCTTCGAAGAGGCGATCGGCTACCTCGCCGGCCTGCTCGGCGAGGGCAAGCTGCACTACGACGAGACGATCGTCGAGGGCGGCATCGAAGCCGCCCCCAGCGCTCTCGAGCAGCTCTTCGAGGGCGGCAACATCGGCAAGCTGCTGGTCCGCGTCTCCGGCTGAGCGCCCGCGGCGGCGTCAGACCCGCGCCAGCATGCCGTGCGCGCGTACTTGGCGGCGCCGAGGTCGAGGCCGGGCGCCCGGCCGAACGTGCCGGCGAGCATCACCGAGGCCCCTCCCGTGCAGGAGGCGCTCGACGAGCTCCGCGCCGAGCTGGGCACCGGCAAGGTGGGCTGATGCCACGCGGCTCGATCGGCTAGCGCTCCAGCAATCGCGCGAGGCGGAGGGCCAGGCGAAGCTCCAGCTGGCGCTCGGCGACGGGGCGGCCGAGGAGGGATTCGGCGCGGCGGACACGGTAGGCGACGGTGTTGGGGTGGACGCCGAGCCGGCGGCCGGCGCGGACGAAGCTGCCGCCCTCCTCGAGGAAGACCGCCAGGGTCGAGGCGAGGCGGAGGGTGGCGTCGTCGGTCGCGGCGAGGGGGCCGAGCTCGCCGGCGGCGAAGCGGCGGGCGGCGTCGGGGTCGTCGACGAGCAGCGCCTCGAGGGCGACGTCGG
The DNA here is from genome assembly GCA_036489595.1 of Solirubrobacterales bacterium. Lineage (GTDB taxonomy): Bacteria > Actinomycetota > Thermoleophilia > Solirubrobacterales > 70-9 > VAYN01. Next base: position 6,878 of record DASXFL010000051.1, on the reverse strand, counting down.
GGTAGGCGGCGCGGGTTCCGGCGCCGTCACCGCGGAGCTGGGCGACGCGGCGGGCGAGCAGCGCCTCGCGGTGGCTGAGGACGAAGCCCTCGACGCCGGGCGCCGGGGTCCCCGCTGCCACCGAGAGGCCGCGGCCGGCCGCGGCCGGCAGTCGCAGGCGGGCCAGGTCAGGGGGCTGGCGCCGCCCGGCCCAGCAGGCGAGGTGGCGGCCCTCGGCGACGGTCAGGGGTGGTCCCGCGCCGAGCGAGTCGGCGATCGCCGCCGCCGCGCGCTCCATCGCCGCGAACAGGGCGCCGGCGTCGCCGGGGCGCTCGCCGGCCTCCTCGCTCCAGACCACAAAGCCGACGTGGAAGCGCTCGAGCTCGTAGCCGAGGCGGAGGCTGACCGCGGCCGGGTCGCCGGCGGTGCCGCCGAGCAGCGCCCGCACCTCGGCGGCGCGGAGGGCGGCGGCGCCGCGCACCCACTGCTCGCGCTCGCGCAGGTAGACCTCGGTGAGGCGGCGCTCGATCGCCTCGATCCAGGCGAAGATCCAGGCGTTGAAGAAGGCCATCGCCTCGGCCAGGTGGTCGGGGTCGTCGGTCGCTTCGCGCAGGCGCCCCAGGATCATCCCGGCAAAGACGCCCTGGGCGGTGCGGTAGGCGCGCTGCAGCAGGGTCAGGTCGAGGCCGCGGACGACGTACTCCTTGGCGTAGCCGATCGCCTCCGGCGGCGGCTCGGCGGACTCGGGGTCGGCGCCGGCCCGCATCAGGGTGACGATCAGCCCGAGGTTGGCGCGAGTGCTCTGCAGCGTCCAGGTCCGCATGTCGTCGTCGAGCTCGTCGAGGTGCTCGTGGATCCTGTCGGTGAGGGTCGCGGCGACCGCGTCGAGCTCGCGGCTGAGGGTCTCGACGATCGCTTCGACCTCGCCGCGGCTGGCGGCGGGCGGCGAAAGTGTCGGCGCCGGCCCTCTTGCCATCTTCCGAACGTAGCCCGTTTGTGGCGAGGCCACAAAGGGCCTGGCGGCGATCGGTTGTCGAAGACGACGACAGCGCCGCGGCGTCCGCCTAACGTCGGCGCATGGGAGCCGAGCATGTCCGTTGAGCACGACCCGCGCGTCCTCGCGATCGACGCCGGCGGCACGATGACCGACACCTTCATCGTCGACGGCGAGGGCGGTTTCGTCGTCGGCAAGGCCCAGACGACGCCGCAGGACGAGTCGGTTGGGCTGATCAGCTCGGCCGAGGATGCGATGCGGCAGTGGGACTCGACTCCCGAGGAGGCGTTCCCGCGAATCCAGTCCGCCGTCTTCAGCGGCACCGCGATGCTGAACCGGCTGCTGACCCGCAAGGGCCGCCGGGTCGGCGCCCTCGTCACCGCGGGCCAGGAGGACGCGCTGCAGATGGAGCGCGGGATCCAGACCTACCTCGGCTTCTCCTACGCCGACCGCCTCCACATCGCCACCCACCACCACAACGAGCCGCTGGTTCCGCGGGCCAGGGTCCACGGCGTCCGCGGCCGGATCGACCTGTTCGGCAACGAGGTGCTGCCGCTGCGCGAGGAGGACGCTCGCGAGGCCGCCGCGGCGCTGCTCGAGGACGGGGTCGAGGGGATCGTGGTCTCGCTGGTCTTCAGCTACCGCAACCCCGCCCACGAGGAGCGAGTGCGGGAGATCGTCGAGGAGGAGAAGGCGCGGCGCGGCACCAACGGCGACTGCCCGGTCTTCGTCTCCTCCGAGCTCTACCCCTCGCGGCGCGACTTCCCTCGGCTCAACACGACGGTGATCGAGGCCTACGCGGCCGAGCCCTCGCGTGGCACCCTGCGCGCCGTCCGCGATCGCACCAAGGAGCGCGGCGCCGGCTTCGAGCTGCGGGTGATGGCCTCGCACGGCGGCACGATCTCGATCGACGCCGACCAGCTGGCGACCACGCTGGTCAGCGGCCCGATCGGCGGCGTCGTCGGCGCTCGCTGGCTTGCCGACCGGATCGGCCTCGACAACGTCCTCTGCACCGACATCGGCGGCACCTCCTTCGACATCGCCCTGCTGACCGGCCGCCGCTACGAGGTCACCACCACCCCGGACATGGCGAAATTCCTGCTCAACATGCCGCTGGTCCAGATCGACTCGGTCGGCGCCGGCTGCGGCTCCTTCGTCCGCATCGATCCCAACGCGCGCCGGCCCGAGGTCGGCCCCGACTCGGCCGGGGCGATGATCGGCACCGCCTGGCCCGAGGGCGGCATCGAGACCGCCTCGATCACCGACCTCAACCTCGTCCTCGGCCGCCTCAACCCCGACTACTTCCTCGGCGGCCAGGTCCAGCTCGACGTCGAGCGCGCCCGCCACGAGGTCAAGCGCCAGGTCGCCGACCCGCTCGGGCTCGGGATCGAGCAGGCCGCGGCCGGGGTGATCGAGCTGTTCGAGACCTCGCTCCGCAACGAGGCGGTCGGTCGCATCCTCGGCAAGGGCTACAGCCCCGCCGACTACACCCTGCTCTGCTACGGCGGCGGTGGCCCGTTGCACGTCGGCGGCTACACCCGTGGCGTCCCCTACCAGCAGGTGCTGGTGCCGGAGTGGGCGGCGGGCTTCTCGGCCTTCGGTTGCGCCTGCGCCGAGTTCGAGTACCGCTTCGACCGCCAGGTCGACCTGCCGCTGCTGCCGGGCGCGCCGGCGGCCGAAAAGGTGGCGATGGGCGGCCTCCTGACCGAGGCCTGGCGCTCGCTCGAGGACAGGGTCCGGGGCGAGTTCGCGAAGTCGGGCCACCGGGCCGAGGACGTCTCCTTCACCCACATGGTGCGGATGCAGTACTACGGCCAGCTGGTCGACATCGAGGTCGACGCGCCGCGGCCGCAGGTCGACTCGATCGCCGACGTCGAAGCGCTGATCGAGGCCTTCGAGACCACCTACACGCGGATGTACGCGCGGGCCGCCTCCTCGCCCGAGCTCGGCTACCTGGTCGCCCAGGCGATCGTCAAGGGCTCGGTCCCGATCGAGAAGCCGACCCTGCCGGTGATGCCCCGCGAAGCGGGCTCGCCGCCGGTGAAGGAGACGCGCGAGGTCTGGTGGGCGGACGGCCACGCGACCACCGACGTCTACGAGATGGAGGACGTTCGCAACGGCCACGCGATCGAGGGCCCGGCGGTGCTCGAGGCCGAGTCGACCACCTTCCCGATCCCGCCCGACCGCCGCGCCTGGCTCGACGAGCACGGCATCTTCCACCTCGAGAACAAGGAGCCCTGACCGCGATGGCGACGATCGAGAAGACCCGCGCGCTGGAGCCGGACCGCGACGCCCCGATCGGCTGGGACGGGCAGACGCTGGCGCAGATGCTGGCGGCCAGCGAAAAAGCCTTCGAGGGGACCGGGCACTACCAGGGGCTGCGCGAGCTGGCGATGAAGGACTCCGACCCACTCCACTTCGAGAAGCTCTTCTCGCGGGTTCGCGGCGGCATGGTCACCGCCCGCGAGACGGCACTCAACATCTCCGCCTCGCCGATCGTCCGCGAGCTCGGCGAGATCTGCTTCGCGCTCTACACGCCGGAGGGCGACAACGTCGCGCTCTCGACCGGGATCATCGTCCACGTCCACACGATGAGCGAGGCGATCAAGTTCATGGTGCGGAACGGCTGGGAGGACAACCCGGGGATCGCCCCCGGCGACATCTTCGCCAACAACCAGCCGACGATCGGCGACGTCCACAACGCCGACGTCCAGACCTTCGTCCCGGTCTTCAACCCCGAGGACGAGGGCGAGCTGCTCGGCTGGGCCGGCGGCGTCATCCACGTGATGGACATCGGCGCCTCGACCCCGGGCGGCGTCTGCGTCGCCCCGACCACCCGCTTCGACGACGGCATCGACCTCCACTGCATGAAGATCGGCGAGCGCGACACGATCGCCCAGTGGCACACCAAGCGCTGCTCGATGCAGAGCCGCGCTCCGGGCCTCTACCTGCTCGACGAGCGCACCCGCCTCGCCGGCTGTCACATGATCCGCGACGCGGTCGAGCGGCTGGTCCTGGAGGAGGGGGCAGAGCCGTTCAAGCAGTTCATGCGCGAGGCGATCGAGGACGGCCGCCGCGACTTCAAGTCGCGGGTCCGCGGCCTGCTGGTCCCCGGCCGCTACCGCTCGGCCGGCTTCACCGAGGCCCGGTATGCCAACAAGCAGAACCTGCCGAAGCGGGCCCAGCGCGACCTGATCATCCACGGGGCCTATGAGGCGGTGGTCGACCGCGATGGTCGCTGGACCACCGACCTGCGCGGCTCCTCGGCCTGGGGCTGGCACTCCTTCAACGCGACCCCGGCGGCGCAGCAGGGGATGCAGTGGATCCTCTTCACTCAGACGCTGATCTGCAACGACAAGATCAACGACGGCGCCTACTACGCGACCGAGCTGCTCCTGACCGAGGGCAGCTGGGCCCACCTCGGCGAGGCGCCCTGCTCCTCCTCGTTCCCCTGGATGCCGATGTTCACGACCTCGACCGGCTACCTGCGGGCGATCTCGCGCGCCCTGCAGTCGCGCGGCTACATCGAGGAGATCGTCTCCACCTACACCGTCCCCGGCAACGTCGCTCAGGGCGGCGGCATCGACCAGTACGGACAGATCTCCGGCTTCATGAACTTCGAGATCGGCGCCCAGGGGCAGGGCGCCAAGTACGTCCTCGACGGGCTCGACTACGGCGCCGCCGTCTTCAACCCCGAGGGCGACATGGGCGACATCGAGATGTGGGAGCTGGTCAAGCCGATGGTCTACCTGGGGCGGCGGATCAAGCCCAACACCGGCGGCTGGGGACGGCACCGCGGCGGCTCCTCGTTCGAGACGCTGCTGCTGGTCAACGGCACCGAGGACTTCGAGATCGAGAACATCGGCGCCGGCGGCATGCTGACCTCGCCGGGCCTGTTCGGCGGCTACCCGGCGCCGAGCGCCTACGTCCACAACATCTTCGGCTCCGACATCTTCGAGCGGGCCGCCGCCGGCGAGGCCTACCCGGTGGGCGACGTTAGCGGCGAGGAGGCGGCGCTGATGGCCTTCGGCGGCGAGCACCAGCTCGAGCAGGACCCCTACACGATGATGATCGCGGTCCGCACCGGCGACCTCTACCTCTCGACCGGCCGCGGCGGCGGCGGGCTCGGCGACCCGCTGCTGCGGGGCGAGGAGCGGATCGAGGAGGACGTCGCCGGCGGCCACCTGCAGCGGCGCTGGGCCGAGCGCGCCTACGGCCTCGGCGACCGCGAAGGGCTGATGCGGGCGCGGCTCGCGCGCGCCCGGCCGGCGCGCGAGTGGTGGGCGGAGCAGCGGCAGCGGATCCTCGACGGCGGCCTGATCGAGCCGGTGCAGGTGATGTACGCGGAGTCGATGCGGCTGGAGCCGCGCTGGGCGGCCGAGTTCCGCGGCTTCTGGGACCTGCCCGAGGACTTCGAGCTGGCCGTCGTCACGCCGACCACCGCGAGCCAGGAATCGGTGCCGGGGAAGCTGACGCCCGAGGACTCGGTGCGCGAGTTCCTGGCCGGCTCCGAGGTCTTCCTGCCCGAGGGCCTGCACGAGGTCCCGGTAACCACCGAGGTCACGGCCGAGACCCTCGCCGACTTGCTCGACGAGAGGCTCAGCCGCCGCGCCGTCAAGGAGGTGCAGACCGGGATCAAGGACCCCGACCGCTTCGACAAGTGGGTGGCGCTGCTGCAGGCGCGGGTCGACTACGACAACCCGATCGTGCTGCCCTACGGCGAGGGGATGAACGTGGTGCGCCGGGCGTCCGACGGCGAGCTGGTGATCCGCACCGACGCCGGCGCCGACCTCTGTCGCTGGGACCAGAACTGGAAGCTGCAGGTGCCGGTCTTCGTCCGCGACAGCGACGAGCTCTACGAGGAGGTCTACCCGCGCCTCGGCCACCCCGACGGCGACTGGCAGGAGCTGCGCGAGTACTACTGCCCGCTCTCGGGGCGGCTGCTGGAGACCGAAGCGGTGCCGCCCGGCTACCCGGTGATGCACGAGTACCTGCCCGACGTCGAGGGCTTCTACCGCGGCTGGCTCGGCCGCGACGTCCCTTAGATCAGCTGGCTCGCAACCGCCCGGGCGAGCCGGAGGGCGACCCGGAGCTCGAGCATGCGCTCGCCGAGCGAGCGGCCGAGCAGGGTTTCCGAGCGGTGCACGCGGTAGGCGACGGTGTTGCGATGGACGCCGAGCCGGCGGGCGGCGCGGGCGAAGCTTTCGCCCTCTTCGAGGAAGATCGCCAGGGTCGAGGCGAGGCGGACGGTGGCGTCGTCGGCGCCGGCCAGCGGGCCGAGCTCGCGGGCGGCGAAGCGGCGGGCCGCCTCGGGGTTTTCGAGCAGCAACGCTTCCAGCGAGAGGTTGGGGAAGCTGGCGCGGACGTGGCCGCCCTCGCCGCGCAGCTGGGCGACCCGGCGTGCCTGCAGCGCCTCGCGATGGCTGAGGACGAACCCCTCGACGCCGTGTGCCGGGCTGCCGGCGGCGACGGAGAAGCGGCAGTTGGCGCAGCGGGGAAGTTGCAGCTGAGCGAAGTCGGAGGCGCTGCGGGTCCCGACCCAGCAGGCGAGGTGGCGGCCCTCGGCGACGGTCAGCGGCGGACCCGCGCCGAGCGACTCGGCGATCCGGGCCGCCGCCCGCTCCATCGCCGCGAAGAGGTCGCCGGCATCACCCGGTCGCTCGCCCCCCTCCTCGCTCCAGATCACGTAGCCGACGTGGAAGCGCTCGAGCTCGTAGCCGAGCCGGAGGCTGACGGTGGCGGTGTCGGCGGGGCCGGCGCCGCCGAGCAGAGCCCGCACCTCGGCCGCGCGGACGGCGGCAGCATCGCGCTCCCAACGCTCGCGGGCGCCCATGTAGACGTCGGTCAGCCGCCGCTCGATCGCCTCCACCCAGGCGAAGATCCAGGCGTTGAAGAAGGCCATCGC
>DASXFL010000047.1:0-10320 GCA_036489595.1 Solirubrobacterales bacterium | reverse complement strand
ACCTTGGAGACATCGACCGATTTGGCGAGGTCTTCGCCTTCTTCGGCTTCTGCTTCGCACGTCTTCACCGCCGACGGGCCTTGGGTCCGAGTGTTCTGTTCGACGAATTTCTGCGTCTCCAGTTCGGTACAGGCCGACGCTTCTGAGGTGGTGGCGGCGGTTTCGATCGTTTCTTCGATCTTGCCTTCGTCGCTGCTGCCGCCGCCGCCGCAGGCGGAGAGGGCGAGCGCCGAGAGGATCAACAAGCACGGGACGAGCAGGATGTATCTCTTCAATTGACGGGTTCCTTTCGGTGGAGTCGCCTCGGCCGCGCCGGGCGTCTGGGCACGCATGAATATCGGCTCGGCCGGCGGCCGACTGTACCCGTAACCGAATTCGTTTCAGACGGTGTGGAAGCCGGGTGAGGTTGACGCCGGATCGGCCGCGTCCGCTCGCGGTCTTTCGAGCCGCTCGAACGGTCGCAGCCGCTCTGCGCGCTGGGGCTGCGCGACGCCGTCTCGGATCTTGCAACGCGGGCACTCGGTTGCTCCCGAGAGTGCACCGACACTGAAGCGGATTCCACACCGCTCGCAGTAGAACATCGCTCCTCCTCCTCATGTTCTCTCTGCGTAGCTTCCTCGATATTCTCGGCCAACCTTTGTGATGTCAAGCACAAAAAGCGGTAGGTATCCGCGCAAAAGCGGTACGTGTCCGCGCTCCGCTTGCACTCACTTCCCTCTCCGCGCACCCGGATAGGTTGCGCCGCGTGTACGGGTACATCAACGCGATCGAGGTTCGGCCCGGACACCGTGACGAGGTGGTGGCGATCCTGCTCGACGGCCTCGACGGCCTGCGCGAGGTGGGCTGCCTCCAGTACACCGTCGCCGTCGACCACGCCGATGAGGTGACGATCCGCGTCACCGAGGCCTGGGAGAGCGAGCAGGCCCACCGCGCCTCGCTCGAGCTGCCGGAGGCCGAGGCTGCGATCGCCCGCGCGATGCCGCTGCTGACCGGCAGGTTCGAGTCGACCGCGACCGAGGTCCGCGGCGGCTTCGGCCTGTAGGCGGCCGAGCTCGCCCACCGGGCGCGGGTCACGCACCGAGGACTCGGCCAAGGGGCACAATGGGGGGCGTGGATGGGCGGATCGGAGACGAGCTCCGCCAGGAGCGCGAGGCCCGCGGGCTCAGCCTCGACGAGGTCGAGGCCGCGACCGGAATCCGCGCCCGCTTCCTGGCGGCGATCGAGGACGAAGAGTGGGAGCAGCTGCCGGGCGAGTTCTACGCCCGCGCCTTCACCCGCACCTACGCCTCCCACCTCGGGCTCGACCCGGCCGAGCTAGCGCTCGAGCACCGGCCCGACCCGGTCGGCGAGCCGCAGGCCGGACCGCGGGTCGAGCCGCGGCTCGTCCCCGGGGCACCGTCGGCGCGGAAGCCGCGGGCCTGGCGCGCGGTCGCGGCGGTGGCCGGCGCCGGGCTCCTCGTCGTCGCGGCGGTCGCGATCCTGGTCGCCGCACTCGGCGGTGGCGGCTCGACCAGGCCCTCCTCACAGGAACGGGGCGGCGCCCGCCACCCCGCTGCCGCGCCCCCCCACCACCACGAACCCGCGAAGCCACCGCCGAAGCCCGGCACCAGCCTCCGCCTCACCGCCACCGCCGAAGTCTGGGTCTGCCTGCTCGACGCCGCCGGCAAGCCACTGATCGACGGCGAAGTGATGCAGCCCGGGAGAGAAGCCGGTCCCTTCCGCTCGCAGGCCTACGCGATGTCGTTCGGCAACGGCGCGGTCGAGCTCCGGGTCGACGGCGCCCGCGCCCGAACCCCGGACAGCTCGAGCCCGGTCGGCTACGCGATCGGCGGCAACGGCAAGCTCACGGCGATCCCCGAAGGCGAACGCCCCGAATGCGCCTGAGCCCGGCTCTCGCTAGCCCGATTTGAACGAGATTTCGTGGCCCGGGCTGAGGTAGGTGCTCAGCAGCGCGAACAGTTCGGACGCATAGCCGACGCCGTTGTTCGAGCTCTGGGGCAGCTGCGTGGTGACGATCCCAAGCGAGAGATCCTCTGCCGGCAGGTAGGCGGCGATGCCGGTGTAGCCGTCGATGAACGGGTTCTGGTACTGCCACCCGTTCTCGACCAGGACCCCGAGGCCGTAGTAGCCCTTGGCGCTGAAGGGTGCGAGATGGGAAGTGTTCGCCGGCGAGATGCGTTCCCTGTTGGCCCGCTTGGAGATCAGATCGCCTCTGGCCATCGCGCGGAAGCCGCGGACGGCATCGCCGATCGTCGAGGTCATCACCGTCCCGGATCCGATTGACCATGACGGGCTCCAGAAGGTGTCGTCCTCGTAGACGCCGCGTTCGCCGGTGTAGGCGTGCAGGGCCGGGCCCGGGAACGCCGGGTAGCGGGTGACCGCGGTGTGGTCGAGTCCGAGCGGGCCGAGGACCCGTTCGCGCATCAGGGCGCTGATCGACTTGCCGGTGACCTTGGAGATCACCTGGCTGAGGATCGCGAAGTTGGTGTGGGCGTAGTGGAAGCAGGTCCCCGGCTTGCAGACGACCGGCAGCGTGAACGCCCAGTGGATCAGTTCGTTGGCGCTCCACTGCCGGAACGGGTTTTCGAACAGGACCTTCTGGAAGGCTTCGTTCTCCTGGATGAAGTCGGGATAGCCGGAGGTGACGCTGGCCAGCATCCGCAGGGTCACTTCGCTCGACTCGGGGAAGTTGGGCCGGTACTTGGAGAGCGGGTCGTCGAGTGAGAGCTTTCCTTCGTCCTGGAGCTGCAGCAGGAGGTCGATCAGGTAGGGGATCGCGATCGAGCCGATCCGCCAGTACATGTGCGGCGAGGCCGGCGTGCCCTTGATCGAGTTGCCGAAGCCCTTCCTGACCAGCGGGTCTTCGCCGGTGTCGACCTGGACGATCGCCGAGCGCAGGCCCATTCCGGGCATCGCTTCGCGGATCATCGCTTCGATGTGCCGGCGGGCGGCGATGCGGCTGGCGCAGCCGGTCGCCACCGGGACCTGGGCGGCGGGGCAGGCGGCGGCCGGCCCAGCCGGGGCGGCGACCGCGGTGGCCGCGGCGCCAGCGGCGAGGGCCGTACAGGCAAGGGCGGTCGCGGCGGCGCTTCGGATGCCCTTCCTCACGGTGCGGCGATCCTATCCGGTGGGTTGCTGTACGGTCGCGGCATGGCTCGCGGGTCCCGGCGGTGGGCGACGGCGGCGGTGTTGATGGCGCTGGCTCTCGTCGCGGTCCTGGCGGCGCCTGCGGACGGCCGCGCGGCTGGGGGCGACGGCGCCGCGACGCCGTCGAAGCAGCGCACGGCGCAGGTCAGCGCCGCGGTCCGCACGGTGATGAAAAAGCTGGGGATCCCCGGGGTGATCCTCGGCGTCTGGCAGCGCGGCGAGGCGCCGATCGTCAAGGCCTTCGGCAGCCGCACCGTTGACCTCGCCGCCGGCGGCCCAGGGCCGGAAGACATGAGCCCCGGCCTCTACATGAGGATCGGCAGCGAGACCAAGACCTTCACCGCGACCGCCGTCCTGCAGCTGGTCGGCGCGGGCAGGGTCGGGCTCGACGACCCGATCTCGAAATACGTGAAGGGCATTCCAAACGGCGGCAACATCACCGTCCGCGACCTGGGCGACATGCGCAGCGGCCTCGTCGACTTCACCGAAAACGAAGCCTGGGAAGCCGAATATCTGGCGGCGCCGCGTCGCGCCTGGCGGCCGCGGCAGCTGCTCGCCGCCAGCTTCGCCCTGCCGCCCGCATTCCCGCCTGGCCAGGGCTACGAATACTCGAACACCAACTACGTCGTGCTTGGCCTCCTGGTCGAAGCGGTGACCGGCGAACGGATCGGCCCCTACGTCGAGCGCCACATCCTGGCGCCACTCCACCTCGACCACACCCTGGTCCCGGCCGGCGCCGAATATCCCAAGCCCCGCGCCGACGGCTACACCCCGGCGCCGGACGACCAGCACCTCGTCAACACGACCAGCTGGAGCTTCTCCTGGGCCTTCTCGGCGGGAACGATGATCTCGAAGCTGCAGGACCTGCGGACCTGGGCGAAGGCGGTAGCCACCGGGGCCCTCCTGAAGCCGGCGGTCCAGCGCCAGCGCGAACGCTTCCTGCCGATCCCCGACTCGCCGCTGGCCGGCTACGGCTTCGGCCTCTTCAACGTCGACGGCTGGATCGGCCACGACGGCGCCGTCCCCGGATTCGAGAGCCTGACCGTCTACCTGCCCGCGAAGCAGGCGACGATGGTGATCCTGCTGAACAGCGACGCCGAGGTGGCCTCGAACACGATCCTCGGCGAAGCGGTGAGCCGGGTGATCACCCCGGCGCACCCGTTCGCCTTCGGCCCCACGCCGGCCGTGCCCTGAGGCCGACCCCCGGCGGTGCCCTGAGGCCGGCGGCTCAGGCGCCGGCGGTGGCCTCGTTTCCCTTGTAGCCGGCCGGCGGCCCTTCCTGGGAACCGAGCTCGGGCTCGAAAGCGGCAGAGTAGGCGGCGAAGCGCTGCTTCCAGGCGTCCGGGGCGGGGTCGGTCCCGGCCAGCTTGTCGAGGCAGCCGTCCCAGCCGGCGGCGTTGCGGGCGGCGCTGCCGGCCGGCAGCTCGTCGACCAGGACCAGGCGGGTGCCACCCTCGCGCGGGGACAGCTCGAAGCGCAGCGTCTCCTCGCCCCAGGTGAACTCGAGCCGGCGCGGCTCCTCGACCGCCAGCACCTCGCCGCTCAGGGTCATCTCGATCACCGCGGGCGGGAAGGGGAAGCTGATCGCGGCGCCGACCCGCCACTCGCCGCCCTCGACGACGACGTCGCAGGGGAACCACTCGCGCAGCCTCTCGCGCTCGGTCAAGGCGGCCCAGACGAGCTCGGGCGGGTCGGGCAGGTCGCGTTCGAGGCGGACCGCCGGCAGGGCGTGGTCGGTGATCAGGGTGGCGTCGCTCATCGTCTCTTCCTTTTGCGATCGAGGTGGTCTTCCAGATTGTCGAGGCGCTGCTCCCAGAGTCGGCGATAGGGCTCGAGCCACTCGTCGAGCTCGGCCAGCGGCTCGGCGCGGACTCGGTAGAGGCGGCGCTGGGCGTCGACCCGCGCCTGCACCAGCCCGGCCTCCTTCAGCACCCGCAGGTGCTTGGAGACGGCCGGCTGGCTGAGGTCGAGCCGCTCGACCAGGCCTCCGACAGGCAGCTCGCCGTCGCGCAGCAGGTCGAGGATCTCGACCCGGTGCGGCTCAGCGAGGGCTCGCAGGGCGGCAGCGCTCATCGCATCTTAGATTGCCATAGAGGCATATATCTGTCAAGGCATATATTTGGATCATCGGTCCCCGGCCGTGCCGGCGGTGGGCGCGAAGCAGGCGGCGCTCGGCGAGGAGCGCCGGTCGAGGCTGATCGCCACCGCCGCCAGCACCTCCTCCGGTTCGCGCTCGAGCTGCACGCCGGTGACCCGTTCGACCTCAATCCCGAGCTTGCGCAGCTCGCGCTGGCGCTTGCGGTCTTCCTCGAAGGAGCGCCGCGAGCCATGGGTGCCGAAGGTGTCGAGCTCGACGCAGAAGGCGTGGTCGGGCCAGTAGCAGTCGAGCTCGTAGGGGCCGACGTTGACGTTGTGCTGGGGCAGGGGGAGGGACGAGGCGCGGAGGAGCTTGCGGAACCCTCGCTCGAGGTTCGAGCGGAGCACGGCGGGCTCGGGCTGATAGATGCGGAGGGCTTTCTGAAGCGGCCCGCAGCCGGGGTGACCACCGGTGCGGGCGAGCAGCGCTTCGAACCGGCGGAGGTCGAAGAGGTTGAGCTCTTCGCAGCGCTCGATCAGGCCGTCGAGGCGGCTGGGGGCGACGGCGGCGAGGTCGAGATGGGTCCGCGCCACCGAGGTGACCAGGATCGCCGGGGCCTCCTTGGACGGGCCGACGTCGTCCTCCTCGAGCCGCGCGTAGTGGACCACGAAGCCGCGCCTCCGGTGCCGGCGGCTCGGGGCGGTGAGGTCGAAGCGGGACGGCGGCGTCCTCGCCAGTCCCCAGAGCCATGCCGCCGTCCAGTGACTCGCCACCGCCGGCGCGTTGGCGAGCACCGCCGCCATGCACCGTCCCTCCCAGGTCAACGCCTCGTGCCCCACCGCGTACACGCCCCGGTGCAGCCGGTGGGCGTGTCCGCGCTTCGCCGCGTCCGCGATCACGAAGCGCGAGATCCCGAGGGCCTCGAGCTGGTGGGTCGCCACGACCCCATGCTGCTCCGTCGCGAGCCGCGAAACCGCGGTGAAGTCAGTCCGCGTTCGTCGTTTGTTGTCCATAAGACAACAAGGGACGAACGGCGCCGGGTTCTTCCCCTCAGCGTTGGCGGCTGAGGGGCGGTGGGTGCGTTTCGGGGGGCGGGGCGTGGGCGGTGGCGCCGCAGCCGATCAGGGTCAGGGCCCAGCCGATCGCCAGCATCGCTGCGCCCTGGCGCCGGGCCGGCCGTCGCAGCCAGCCCTGGGTCCAGGCGAACCAGATGGCCCCGGTGGCGGTCAGCACGCAGGCGACGAAGAAGTTGAGGCGGAGGCCGAGGAAGTGGTGGGCGGGGTCGATCCGCAGCGACTCCTCGAAGATGCGGAAGGCCGAGTAGCCAGTGACGTAGAGGGCGAAGAGGCCGGGCGGGCGGATCCGGCGGTGGTTGCCGAGCCAGACGAGGAAGCTGGCGAGGGCCAGGTTCCAGATGATCTCGTAGAGGAAGGTCGGCTGGAAGGTCGAGTACTGGGCGTAGCCTTCGGGCCGGTGGGCAGGGCTGATCTCGAGGCCCCAGGGCAGGGTGGTCGGGCCGCCGAACAGCTCCTGGTTGAAGTAGTTGCCAACCCGGCCGATCGCCTGCGCGACCAGCAGCGCCGGCGCCACCGCGTCCATGAACTCGGGCACCGAGGCACCGGCCCGGTGCACCCGCCAGATCCCCACCAGCGCCCCGGCGGCGATCCCACCCCAGATCCCGAGGCCGCCGTCCCAGACCGCGAACGGCCCCCACCAGGTGTGGGGCATTTCGCTGAAGCTGGTGAGGTCGAAGTAGATGCGGCCGCCGATCAGCCCGGCCGGAAAGGCCCAGATCGCCGTCTCGTAGACGAGCTCTCGCGAGCCGCCGCGCTTCTCCCAGCGGCGCACGGTGATCAGGACGGCCGCCGCCACCGCCAGCACGTACATCAGCCCGTAGACGTGGATTTCGAAGGGGCCGAGCGCGAGGCCGCTGGAGCTCGGGCTGGGGATGGAGGCGACCACGGGGGCAGACATCTTGACGCTTCCGGCCGCCCGGGCTTGGGAAGATCGGACGGGTGAGAGTCGGAACGCCGCTCGGCGAGTACCCGTTCGTCTTCCAGCGGATCGAGCGCCGCGAGGGCGGGCTGGCGATCGTCGGCACCGTCGCCGGCCTCGAGTCGACCGTCGTCGTCGGCCCCGAGGACCTGGCGGCGCTGGCGCGGCGGGCGGCGCTGCCGCTGGCCGCCGCGGCGCTGCTCCTCGCTTACTCCCGGTTGCGGCGGAGTGGGTGACCTGGGCGCAGCGCTGCGGCAGGCCTGGCCGCCGTTCGCGCTGATCGCCGGCCTGCTGCTGATCGGCCTGCTCGCCCACCGCGACGGCCTCTTCGCCTGGGGCGGCGGCCGCCTGCAGCGGCTACCGGGCGGCGGCGCGGCGCTGCTGGCGGCGGCGCTCGGCCTCGTCGCTCTCGTCACCGCGGTCCTCAACCTCGATACCGCCGTCGTCTTCCTCACCCCGGTTCTGGTCCTCGCCGCGCGGCAGCGGCGGGTCAGCGCCGAGCCCTTTCTCTACGGCTGCGTCTTCATGGCCAACGCCTCCTCGCTCTTCCTCCCGGGCTCGAACCTGACCAACCTGCTGGTGCTCGAGGGCGGCCACGCCTCGGGCTCCTCGTTCGCGGCGAGGATGCTGCCGCTGGCCCTGACCGCCTGCGCGGTGACCGCGGTCGGGGTGCTGCTGATCTTCCGGCGGCGGCTGCGCGGCGGGGGAGGGACGGAGGCTGGAGTGGTGCCGGTCTGGCCGGGCCTGACCGTCGGCGTCGTGGCGACGGCGCTGGCGACGGTGCTGGTCCTGGCGCTGCGGCAGCCGGCCCCAGAGGTGCTAGCGGTGGGGGTGGTGGCGACGGCGGTCGAGCTGGTGCGCCGGCGACTCCGGGGCCGGCAGGTCCTCGAGGTGCTCGGGCCCGCCACCCTGCTCGGCGCCTTCGTCCTCACCGTGCTGCTCGGTACCCTCGCCCGCAGCTGGAGCGGCCCGGCCGAGCTGCTGGCCAGCGCCGGCGGCGCCGAGACCGCGGCGATCGCCGCCCTCACCTCGGTCCTGATCAACAACCTGCCGGCGGCGGCGCTCTACTCGGCCCACGCCGTCGGCCATCCGCGGATGCTGCTGCTCGGCCTCAACGTCGGCCCCAATCTCGCCGTCACCGGCGCCCTCTCGGCGCTGCTCTGGTTCCGGGCGGCGCGGGCAGTCGGCGAGCGTCCGTCGGTCCTCACCTTCTCGCGGCGGGGGATCCCGCTGGCGATCGCGGCGGTCGCCGCGGCGCTCCTCGTCGCCTCCTGAGCGGGGGTCGGGTACGCGGTCGTTTTTGCCGTCCGACGGGGCGAAGAGAGTTCCGCCGTCGATGGCTCGCCGCTCGCTCACCATCCTCGCCGCCCTGGTTGCGCTGGTCGCCTGCATGGCCCTGGCGGCCGGCGTCGCGGCCGGCGCGCCGACGGTCGGCGCCGAAGGAGCGCCCAAAGAACCCGGCTCGATCAGGCACCCGCAGCCGCCGGTGCCGACCCCAAAGGGGAAGATCGTGCAGTTGCCCGGCCGCCAGGGCTGCATCGTCGCCGCCCCCGCGGCGAAGAAAGCTCCGACCTGCGCCCCCGCCCGTGCGCTCGAAGGCCCGGGCGTCGGCTTCGGCTCGCACGCGATCGCGATCAGCCCCGACGGCCGCAGCGTCTACGTCGCCGCCTCCAAAGGCGACGCGATCACCGTCTTCGTCCGCAACCCGAAGACCGGGGCGCTGGTGCAGCCGAAAGGCAAAGCCGGCTGCGTCGCCGCCAAAGCCGAGCACGGGTGCGGGCTGGCGATCGGGCTGATCGGGCCGAACTCGGTCACGGTCAGCCCCGACGGCCACTATGTCTACGCGACCTCGCGCGGGGGCAGCTCGCTGACCAGCTTCCACCGCAACCCGAAGACCGGGGCGCTGAAACAGCTGCCGCCGTCGAGCTCGGGCTGCATCTCCTCGCTGCCGATCCCAAGCTGCATCGCCGGACGGGGCATGGTCGACCCCGACGTGGTCGCGGTCAGCCCCGACGGCAAGAACCTCTACCTCGGCGTCTTCGCCGGCAGCGGGGTGGCGAGCTTCGCCCGCAACCCGGCCAACGGCGCACTCACCCAGCTCGAGGGGACGGCCGGCTGCATCGCCGTCGCCACCAGCGGCTGTGCGACCGGGGTCGGGCTGGCCGACGTCGAGGGGCTCGAAGTCAGCCCCGACGGGACCGCGGTCTACGCCGCCGCCGCCGGCTCCAACGCAGTTGCCGTGCTCGGCCGCAATGCCGAAACCGGGGCCCTCGGGCAGGCAACCGACGGGACCGGCTGCGTCGGCGCGCTCACCGGCTGCACCGCCGCGGTCCAGCTGAACGGCCCCAACACCGTCGCGGTCGGGCCGAACGGCGCCGTCTACGTCACCTCGCTGCTTAGCAACAGCGCCACCACCTTCGTCGAGACCGCGCCGGCGACGATCGCCCAGCGGGAAAAAGCGGCCGGCTGCGTGATCTTCCTGCGTTCGGCCGCCTGTGCCTTCGGGCGGGCGATGCAGGCGCCCGAGGGGATCGCCGTCTCGCCCGACGGCAGCAGCGCCTACGTCACCGCCTTCCAGACCGGAGCAATCGACGTGCTCCAGCTCAATCGCAAAACCGGTGGCCTCGAACAGAAGCCGGGGAGGCTCGGCTGCGTGGCGCCGAAATCGGTGCCGGGCTGCACGCTCGGTCGCGCCCTCGGCGGCGCCGGCTCGGCGGTCGTCAGCCCCGACGGCCGCAACGTCTACTCGACCGCTTTCACCAGCAACGCCGTCGACGTCTTCAGGAGGATCAAATGAGTGAGACAGATCGCCATGACGGCGGGCTGACCCGCAAACAGCTGCTCGGCGCCGGCGCCGCCGCGACCGCCACCGCCCTCCTCTCCGGCCCGACCGGAGTCGAGCGGGCGCTGGCCGCGAATGGAGGCGGCGGCGAGAACGTCAAGGGGATGAACGTGATCCTCTTCATCACCGACCAGGAGCGGGCGATCCAGCACTTCCCGCCGAACTGGATGCGGCAGAACCTGCCGGGGATGCGCCGCCTGCGCAGCCACGGCCTCAGCTTCGAAACCGCCTGCACCGCCGCCTGCATGTGCTCGCCCTC
>DASXFL010000024.1:0-13948 GCA_036489595.1 Solirubrobacterales bacterium | reverse complement strand
CGCCCTTGGCGCCGTCGACGGGGGGAACGGGCGAGGATGCCGGGGTGGGTGGGGGTGCAGCCGGAGTGGCGGCGCCGCCGGCGAGCGCGGCCTCGACGTCGGCCTTGACGATCCGCCCGCGCGGGCCGCTGCCATCGAGCGGTCCGAGGTCGAGGCCGGCGGCGGCCGCGAGGCGGCGGGCCAGCGGTGAGGCCAGCGCCCGGCCGCCGCCGCGCCGAGGAGGTGGCGCGGCGGCGGCTGCGGTGGCCGAGTCGGGCAGGGCCGCCCCGGAGGGGGGCGCCTGCTGAGAAGAGCTCGCGGCGGGCGCCTCGCCGTTCCGCGACGCCTCGCCCCCAGCTGCCTCGCCGGGGTCGCCGATCCGGGCGATCGTGGCGCCGAGCGGCACCGCATCGCCCTCGGCGGCGAGCAGCTCGAGCACGGTGCCGTCGGCTTCGGCCTCGTAGGTCATCGTCGCCTTGTCGGTCTCGACGTCGACCAGCGGCTCGCCGCTCCGCACGCTGTCGCCGACCGCCTTGTGCCAGGCCACGACGACGCCCTCCTCCATCGAATCGGAGAGGCGCGGCATTACCACGGCGACCGCCATCAGCCACGCCCGATCGCCACGTACTCGGTCTCGAGGCACTCCTCGACGCCCCCGGCCCGGCCCTCGCGCCCGAGCCCGGACGCCCTGATGCCGCCGAGCGGGGCCGCGGGGTTGGAGGCGAGGCCGCGGTTGAGGCCGACCATCCCGATCTCGATGGAGACGGCATTCTGCTCGGCCGTGGCCGTGGCGCTGCTCATTGCCCGCTCAGGCCGAGCCGCTCGCGCGCCGAGGAGACGATCGTCTCGGCGCTCGGCAGGAAATCGTCCTCCAGCGTCGGGCTGTAGGGAATGGGCGTCTCGGCGGTGGTGATCGTCCAGAGGTCGTCGATGTGCTCCAGCCCGTCCTCGGCGACGGCGCCGAGCAGCCCCGCCGCCCAGCCGCCGGTCCGCGGGCCCTCCTCGTAGGCGAGCAGGCGATTCGTGCGGGCGACCGAGTCGCGCACGGTCTCGACGTCGAGCGGGCGCAGCGAGCGCAGGTCGACGACCTCCGCCTCGACCCCCTCGGCAGCCAGCGTCGCCGCCGCCTCGAGCCCATCGGCGACGCCCTTGGAGAGGGCGGCGATCGTGAGGTCGGAGCCGGAACGGGCGATCGCCGCCTTGCCCAGCGGCAACACCTCGCTGTCGGGAGGGGGCGGGCCCTTCACCGAGTAGAGCCGCTTGTGCTCCAGGAAGACGACCGGGTTGTCGTCGCGAATCGCCCCCTTCAGCAGGCCCTTGGCCTCGGCGGGGGAGGAGGGGGCGACGACTTTGATCCCGGGGATGCCATCGAACCAGGTGCCGTGGCTCTGCGAGTGCATGGCGCCAAAGCGGCCGCCGGCGCCGACCGCGGAGCGGACCACGAGCGGCGCGCTCGCCTGCTCGCCCGAGACGAACCAGAGCTTCGCCGCCTGGTTGACCAGCGAGTCCATCGGCAGCGCCATGAAGTCGCCGAACATGATCTCGAAGACCGGCCGCAGCCCGGTCGCGGCGGCGCCGAAGGCGGCGCCGCCCAGGGCCAGCTCGGAGATCGGAGTGTCGAAGACGCGCTCGGCGCCGAAGCGCTCCTGTAGGCCGGGGGTGACGGCGAAGACGCCGCCCGGCTTGGCCACGTCCTCGCCGAAGAAGACGACCGCCTCGTCGCGCTCCAGCTCCTCCTCCAGGGCCGCCCGGATCGCCGCTCGGAACTCGAGCTGATCGCTCACGGCTTGAACTCCCGGCCGGGCCGCTGGGCGGGGTCGGGGAACGGGGCGGCGAGCGCCATCTCGAGCGCTCGCTCCAGCCCCTCCCTCGTCGCCTCGTCGGTGGCGGCAAGCTGATCCTCGGAGACGCCTTCCTCACGCAACCGCTCGCGGGCGACCACCAGCGGGTCGCGCGTCAGCCAGTCCTCGACCTCCTCGGCGGGCCGGTACTTCGCCGGGTCGGACTTGGAGTGGCCGAAGTGACGGTAGGTGCGGCACTCGAGCAGGGTTGGGCCGTCGCCGCCGCGGGCCCGCTCGACTGCCTCAGCGGCGGCGGCGTGGACCGCCCAGAGGTCGTTGCCGTCGACGATCCCGTAGGGCATCCCGTAGGAGTGGGCGCGCTCGGCGATGCGGCCGCCCGCGGTCGAGGCCGCCAGCGGCGTGAACTCGCCGTAGAGGTTGTTCTCGCAGACGAAGATCGCCGGCAGCGACAGCACCGCGGCGAAATTGAGGCACTCGTGGAAGTAGGCCTGGTTGGAGGCGCCGTCGCCGAAAAAGGCGACCGAGACGCGACCGTCGCGGCGGGCCGTGAGCGCGGCCCCGGTCGCGGCCGCGATGCTGCCGCCGACGATCCCGAAGCAGCCGACCAGGCCGTTCTCGAGGTCGACCACGTTCATCGAGCCGGCGCGGCCGCCGCAGACGCCGTTGGCGCGGCCGAGCATCTCCCCGGCGAGCGCCTCGGGCGCGGTGCCCTTGGCGAGCGCGTGGCCGTGGCCGCGGTAGGTGCCGCTGACGTAGTCGTGTGGCTCAAGCGCCATGCAGACGCCGACCGGCACCGCCTCCTGACCCGCCGAGAGGTGGGTGGTGCCGTGAACCTCTCCTTTCATGAACAGCCGGTGGATCCCTTGCTCAAACTCGCGGATCAGCAGCATTCGGGCGTAGCCGTCGAGGTATGCGCGACTACCGGGTGCAATCGTTTGCATCACCATAGATGGCCAGGATAGAGGATCGGCGAAGGGGGCGCAAGTCGCCTAGACCCGAGCCTACGCACACGATTGCATCCGACGCCGCCGCTGGCCCTGGTCACGGTGAGCGCCGCACTTCCCCAGGCCCGGGCACGAGGACGATCTCGCCGACGGGAAGGCGTCGAGGTCGCTGTCGATCGCCGCCCGGAACGCTCTGCGGTTCTCAGGTCGCAGCGTCCGAATTGCCACCTCTTCCAGCGCCCGCAACCGCACCGAGGCGGTCCCGTGGTGCTCGCTTCAAGACGGTCGAGGAGGTGATCGCGGAGACGGCCGATCGGCCTCAGCAGCGATGCGCTTCTCGACGCTCACGATCGTTTCAGCGTGGCTCTCCACTTTTCCGTTCCGGGGCCGAGGTCACACCGGGCGAGACGCACGTCGAGTGGCGCCGCAACGGCGGTCATGAGATCCTTTCTCGCCCGGCGTAGCTCGCCGGGTTGGCGACGAGTTGGTTCAAATGCCGTGCGGTTGAGGTGTTGTCTGATCTTCAGCGAGCTGCGGTCTCGTTGCGATGAAGCTGAGGACGACCGCTGTCGCTAATAGAATGCCTGTCCTTGTCTCGAACGATCAAGACGCTTAAGCCTGCAACGCGAGCGAGGGTCGGTCGGGCTCCGTTGGTCCACGCCTTGGAATGGATGAGGGGAACTGGGGCGGGCACGTTCCGTGGGGTCGAGTCGGCTTACCTGAGCGCTATGGAGGAATTTGACGCACTGGTTTCAGCGGGCGTGGCAGATCAGGGCGACATTCAAAACGGCAAGGGCGACTTCTTCAACGACATGCTCGCTCTCCTCCTCCAGAACTGCTCGGGTAAGCAACTGCATACGAGACCCGAGGTTCCAGGGCTCAGCTTCAAGAAGCATAAGCTCGATGTGGCATACCCCGCTACTGGGAGGGTCGAACTAACCGTCGAGACGAAGGCAACGGGGATTCCGAGGCACCCGCGCAACCCGTTGCAGCCACACCCCCAGGGGAGAGGTGGATCGGCCGATCTCGAGAAGCGGATCAAGGAGGCAAGCTTCAAGAATATTGACATCAAGGCCGAGACGGCTCGCCTGGAGGGCAAGGGTGGCGGGCCCACCAGCGACCTGAGTTCTTGGCTGCAACAGGCGCCCCCCCGCTGCTACATGTTCTTGGCAGTTCGAGTTCGCGATGCGGCCGATTTGCGGTCGACGATCAAATTTGGACACATCGCCGCAGACTGGTTCGACGCTTGCGGGCTCTACTGCTATGGCTGGAACGATGCGGGGACTGCCTACGAGGCCAAGGCGGTGGAGGCGACCTCTCTAGAGCTTGATCGGGTGCTTTCGGGGGTGTGCACGGCGCTTCGGCACCTTCCTTGACCTGCCTCTTTGCAGGCGGCGTTGTCTCAGTCTCTCCCCCGAGCGCCGAAGTGATCTGATCTCTGCATCGGAAAGGCCAATCCCCGAACGCAAAAGAACGTCATCCGTCATGTCAAGGACCTGGTCGAGATCGGCCCTCGCGCGAATCAGACGATCTACCTGAGGGAGGAGTTCTGCCGCGGAATTGTCGATCCGGGGCAGAAGAAGAGCCTCCGCCTCGGTGGGCTCGAGCTTCAGTACTCCTCCCCCATACGAACGCCCAACGAGCTCGGCGGAGAGGAGCGTAATTGAGTTGTAGAAGCCAGCCGCCAGGGCCTGGGGAGACAGCCCATTGACCATCGTCACCCCATGAACCGTGTTCGTATGAAGAGCTCCCGCATCGTTCGCAGCAATTCGGGGGTAGGCGCTCGCGCAATACGTCAGGTAGAGCTGCGGCGCTCCGTGCCCCGGCACGGGGACGGCCCACCACGGGTTTCGGACCCTGCACTTGTAGCGATCCGCTATTCCCTCCACTTCACCTGCGTCGAGGTATTTGCGGGCTCTCCTGAGAAGACTCGGAGAGGTGTGTTCGTCAGCTACGAGCAGATATGAGCGAGCGCCTGCCGCCGTGAGCTCCTCCAGGTCTTCTGATCCGAAGCGAGCTCCTCGAAGGTGTGCCGCCTTGCTGATCGCAGGACGAAGCAGCTCCTCAGGGACCGGAGCGTCAGCGGGATTCATGAGAAAGTACTCGTTGCCACCAGTGACGGCGCCGATGTCGACTGATGCCAGCGTTCCAAGGCAGTCAGTCATCGAAGATTTCTGTAGGCGCCGATAGAGACGCCTGGCAGCGCGGGGGAGGAGCTCAAGAAGCGGCTCGCCCGATGTAGTTTCGCCTCGACGCGGCGCAAAAAGTCGTCCGAGGTCCAACTTGGTTGCATCCTCAAACTCGACGATTTGAATTGCCCGTGCCTTGTCAGCTCCCTTGTTATCGGCTAGGAGCAGGACCACCTCCTCCTGAGCCCCGGGAAAGATCGACTCTCGAAACATTGCGATCCCTATCGCTTGGAATTCTCGCTGCAGAAAAGGAATAACGGGCTTCGCATACTGGGCGTGGAGTAGCTCGGCTGGCAAGACGAATGCAAGGCGTCCCCCGCGCTTCAAGAACGAAGTCGCATGCACCACGAATGGTGCCCAGATTGACGCGAGTCGAGAAAAGTTGACGCCGGCTTGCTTGGCCACCTGAAAAGCCTGACTCTGGTCGCGGTTCCAGTCTTGATACCTGACGTATGGAGGGTTGCCCACCACTGCGCTGACCAAGGGAATCTCGCTCCCGGGCCCCAATTCAAAGAAGTCGCGCTTGACCAGATGGGCATACGGCTTGGCTGCATCCGACCGTTCATGGGCAAGTTGATCGACGTCGGTGCCGAAGACCTGTCCTAAGCCCGGTTCGCTTGTCCCTAGGTTCCTAAGCTTCGCTCGCGCCGCGTCGAGGAAGACGTGTCCACCAAAGCTAGGATCCAGGACGAGGTCCGAGGGCTCGCGGAGTGCCCAGTCGACAAGAGCCTCGGCGATCTCCTTCGGCGTATAGAACGCCCCGAGTTGCTTCCGCTCTTGCTTTGAGTGCGCCATCAGATCCGTCGGCACTCTAGAGATGGACCCGGTCGCCCGAGGGGGATCGGCTGCATCCCCATGTTTCGCCCGAGCGTCCCGGAGGAGGCAGCAACCGAGCCCCTCGATTCGGAGTTGGGGGCGGCGGATATTCAGGGCTCGGATCTGTCAGCCTCCAAGCACGTCATGACGTGGGGCACGGACCTCTGCAGCGCCGCCTCGGTGCCTTCGTCTTATTTGCCTGGGAGGAAGCGGCGGGTCGAGTTCCCGGTCCATGAAGGAGTCGAGCCGGCAACCCGGCGAGATCGGTGGACGTGGTGTCACTCGCCGGAGCCGCGCTTGCCGCCGGTGAGAGAATCTTCCGGGCGACCCGCGCCGCCGGGCTGGAAGCCGATCAGGATCGACGGGCCCCGCGCCTGGCCGGACTCGGTCCGAGGCGTAGCCGGCCCAGCCGACGGTCCGTGCCTGAGCGGCGCTCAGCACCGCCCGGGTGGAGGCAGCCAGTCCCGCGGCGACGAGTGTCGCACCCCTACCTCTCCACATCCGCTCGTCTTCCCAGGGTCGGCGTCACCCTGCGCCACCCATCCTCTCGAGCCGCCCTCCCGGGGTCAATCCGGGGCCGGCTCCAGGGGCGCGCCCGGCTGGTGCACGGGAATCCGTCCGGTGAGGAAGAGGGCGAGAAGGGCGAGGATCGCGAGCACCGCGAGCGCGGTGCGCAGGCCGACCAGCCGCGCCGCTTCGTTTTCGTCGACGATCGCGTTGGTCGCGCGCGGCGGGACGTGGGCTTCGCCGAGGGCCGTTTCCAGTTCGGCGTCGGACATGAACGGGACCCCGCCGCCCAGCTCGGTCGAGGCCCGCGACTTGACCGGCGCCGGCACGGCTCGGTTCGCTTCGATGCCGCTGAGGAAGGAGGAGCTGAGGGCGGCGATGACGATCGCGCCGGTTAGGGCCGTCCCGATCGAGATGCCGAGGTTGGTGATCGTGTTCTGGAGGCCGCCGACCTCGCCGCTGAGCTCGTCGGGGACCGAGGAGACGGTGATGCTGCCCAGCTGCGAGGCGAGAGACCCCATCCCCAGCCCCGCCAGCAGCAGCGGCCACGTGGTGACGCCCGCTCCGGCGCCCTCCTGCAGGCCGGCGATCAGGACGATCAGGCCGGCGAACATGGCGAGGAAGCCGATCCGCGCGACCCGGCGCGGCGAGGCGTCGGGGAAGAGCTTGGGGATGCCGGCGGCGGCGAGGATCAGGGTGAACGAGAGGGGAAGCAGCCTGACCCCGGTTTCGATCGCGGAGAGCCCGAGCGCGACCGAGAGGAAAAGCGGCATCGCGAAGAAGAGGCCACCCTGGAGCAGGTACTGGAAGAAGAACGAGTTGAGGCCGGCGCGCAGGGCTTTGGTCTGCAGGATCGCCGGGTCGACCAGGGGCTCGCCGCCGCGCGAGATCACCCGGCCCTCCCAGAGGGCGAAGAGCCAGATCACGAGGCCCCCGGCGAGGATCAGCCAGATCGTCGGCGAGAGGCCGACCCATTCGGGCCCCTCCGGCTTCGGCCGGACGAATCCCCAGGTCCCCGCGCGCAGGATGCCGAAGACGATCAGTCCCAGGCCGAGCGCCGAGAGCCCGGTTCCCACCAGGTCGAGCTGGACCTTCCGCTGCGGCGCCTCGGCGGCGATTCGCCGGCTGAAGAGGAGGATGGCGACGACGACCAGGACCTCGCCGGCGAACACGTAGCGCCAGGACAGGTAGGTGGTGAAGAGGCCGCCGACGATCGGCCCGACCGCGACCGCCACCGCCGCGGCGGCCGCCACGAGGCCGTAGGCGCGCGGTCGTTCGCCGGTCGGGAAGTTGGTGGCCACGAGGGCGACGATCGCCGGCAGGATCAGCGCCGCCCCGAGCCCCTCCAGGCACGACCAGCCGAGCAGCAGGATGCCGAGGCTCGGGGCGACAGAGGTGATCAGCGAGCCGGCGCCATAGACCACGCAGCCGATCGCGAAGGCGCGGCTGCGCCCGAGGATCTGGCCGATCTTGCCACCGGTGATCATGAAGGCGGCCATCACCAGCGTGTAGAGGGTGATCGCCGTCTGGATCCCGGTGATGCTGGTCCCGAGGTCGTCGGCGACCGTCGCCATCGAGACGTTCATCACCGAGCTGTCGAGCATCATCAGGAACTGCCCCGCACAGAGCGTGAGCAGGATCAGCCCGGCGCCGGTGCTCGCCTTGCGCCCCATCTCTTTGTCTTGCCTCCCGCTGCCGGTCGCGCGTCAGGAGTCGAGCAGCTTCGCCTTCTGCGCCGCGAACTCCTCCTCGGTGAGGATTCCCTGCTGTTTCAATTCGCCGAGCTCCTTCAGCTGGTCGATCACCGAGCCGCCGGCCGCGGCCGGCGTGGGAGTACTCGGCGCCGGGGCCGGCTGCTCGGCGGATTGCTCGCCTTCTTGCTGCGCCCAGCGCTGCTCCTGGCGGCGGCGGACCCGGCCGCTGACCGTGGTCGCGGTCCCCGCGACCACGGCGGTGCGGGCGATTCCCCTCATCAGTCCTGGCATCGATTCCTCTCTTCCTCAGGCCTCGGCCGCGTCGAGCGCGGCGATCAGCGCCTGGATCGGGATGCGGCCGCTGGCAACGAGCTGGCCGCCGCTCTTCCTCGCGGCGACCGCGAGCGGGGCCGCCCACGAATTCTCGTAGACGAGCAGCGCCGCCGAGGTGCCGGGCTCGATCACCTCGCTCGCCAGCTCGAGGTCGTCGTCGCCGATCAACCCGGACGAGGCGCCCTCGAACACCGACAGCGCCGGAACCTCGCCGAGCTCGAGGACGCCGACCGCACCGTCCTCGTCCTTGGCGATGAAGATCAGGTCGAGGATCCGGATCAGGCCGCGATCGACCAGGTCGACGAGGTGCGGTGCGATCTCGCCGTTCGGCTGCCGTCCCGGCCACTCGACTACGAGGTAGTCGATCGGCCCCATCTCCTCGATCTCCCCGAGGCCGTTCACGCGAGCGCCTTCGCCTTCAGGCGGCTGAACTCGTCGGCATCGATGGCGCCGCTGTCGAGCAGCTGCTTGGCCTTGGCGATGTCGTCGGCGCTGCCGGATCCGGCGACGTCGCGGACGTAGTCGTCGAATTCGCCCTTCGCGCGCTGCGACGCGGCGGCGCTGCGTTCGGCCATGCCCTTGCCTTGGGTGAGGAGATAGACGAGGACGCCGAGCAGGGGCAGGATCACGATCAGCAGCGCCCATGCGGCCTTGCCCCAGCCGGAGACGTCGTGGCGGCCGAAGAGGTCGGCGAAGGCACGGAAGATGAGGACGACCCAGAGGACGAAGCCGAAGAAGACCAGCATCGTCCAGATCAGGTTGAGGAACGGATAGTCCGTTGCGAGGGGAAGCATCAACACTCCTTCTGTTCCGGGGGGCCCGGTCGCCGGTAGGGGGTCAGCCTGCGCAAATTCGCAGGGTGCGCGGCCGCCCGCCAGGGCACGAGCACGCCAATCCGGGTGGTGCCCGCGCCCGCCCTCAGCCGAGCGGGACGCGGCCCCGAACCCGGGTGCCGGTGCCCGCCGCCGACTCGACCCAGAGCTCGCCGCCGACGGCCGCGACGCGATCGCGCATGCCGGTGATCCCCGAGCCGCGGCCCGCCTGGCCGGCGTCGAAGCCGCAGCCGTCATCGCCGACCGCGAAGCGGAGCTCACCGTCCGTGCTCAGCTCGATCTCCACCCGGGTCGCGCCGGCGGCGTGCTTGGCGACGTTCTGCAGCGCCTCCAGGCAGCAGAAGTAGACGGCGCTCTCGGTCTCCGAGGGCAGGCGGCCGACGCCGTCCGCCTCGACGCCGACCGGGACCGGCGAGCGCTGTCCCGCCGCCCGCAGGGCTTCGCCGAGGCCGTCGGAGGCGAGCAGCGCCGGGTAGATGCCGCGGGCCAGCGAGCGCACCTCGTCGATGATCTCTTCGACCTCGGAGCCGAGCCCGGCGACCATCTCGGCTCCTCCCGCGGATTCTTGCTCGAGCGCCTCGCGCGCCAGCTCGAGCTTGACCCGCAGGGCGACGAGCTGCTGCTGGGCGCCGTCGTGGAGGTCGCGCTCGATCTTCTGCCGGGCGCTGTCGGCGGCGCCGACGAGCCGCTTGCGCGAGGCCGCGACGTCGGCCAGCGAGCTGTTCAGGGCAGCGTCGAGGCGCTGCCGCTCGAGTCCCGAGAGCGCGCAGGCGCAGACCGAGTCGAGGAACTCCGGGCGTTCGCCGAAGCCCTCCTCGCAGACCAGGGCGACCCGCGATCCCGACTCCGCCGCGGCTTCGCGCAGGCAGGTTCCCGGCGGCAAGCTCGGCGCCGCCACCGCCGCTCCCGCGGAGTCGAGCCAGCGCGGATTGCCCCCGGCCCGGGGACCGGGCGGGTCCGAGTGGAAGAGCTCCAGCGCCGGTTCGTCGAGCGAGCTCGCCAGCAGCTCGCGGAGCTCGCGCGGGTCTGCGGTCTCGCCGAGGCCGGTGGTCAGGCGGCCGAGCGCTGCGGCCGAGTAGACGCGCCACTGGACCAGCCCGACGAGGAAGCCGAGCGCGGTCGCCGGGACGCTGAGCAGGGCGACGAGAACGGCGACTTCGGAGACCCCGCCGTTGGCGCCGGCGCGCCGCAGGGCGACGTAGACGATCGCCGCCGCGAAGCGTAGGACGGCGGCGCCGAGCACCGGCGTTAGAGTTCGCCGCTGGTTGTGGCCGGCGCGGCGCAGGCGGCCGGCGAGGACGAGGACGGCGCCGAGATAGATGGCGATCGCCAGCACGTCCCGCAGCGGCTTCACCAGGTCCGGGAGGAAGGCCGGTTCCGAGCCGACCAGGAAGAAGTTCTGTGGGCAGTGGGCGGTGCAGCTGGTGAACGGCGCGGGGAGGGGGTACTGCCCGGTGAGCGGGATCGTCGGCACGTATAGGAGGGCGATCAGGAGGGCGCCGGCGACGATCACGCGCCGGGCCGAGCGGCTCTCGAGCCGCCCGCTGGGATAGGACAGAAGCGCGTAAGCGAGGAGGACCTCGAAGACCCAGCCGGCGATTCGGGCGACGCTGTAGAGGAGGGAGGAGTCGGAGTTCGAGAGGGTGACGAAGAACCAGCAGATCCCGGTCGCGAAGAGGACCTGGCCGAAGCGGCTCTCGCCGCCCCGGTTCCAGGCGTAGAGCCCGACCCCCAGCAGGGCGGCGATGGTGAGGACCGAGATCGTGGTGTGGTCGGCGCGGGCGGTAGGTACGGGGTCGGCGCGCGCAACCGCGAGCGAGATCGCGCAGAGCGCCAGCCCGAGGACTCCGAGCGCGGTGAGTTTGCGGTTGCTCAAGTCGGCCCCTCTGCGGGGCCAGCCTACTTCGCCTCGAGCGAGGCTCCGCGGTGCTCCCGCCAGAGCTCCCGCAGCCACGACGGGCGCAGGCTCTCCTTGGCGAAGACGGGGTGATCGTCGGCGCCGCCGGCCCGGCGCAGCTCGTTCGGGTGCTGGGCCGAGATCAGGGCGACGAGCATGCGGGGGTGGGAGGCATGGAGCCGCTGCGTCAGCTCGAATCCGTCCATCCGCGGCATGTTGACGTCGACCAGGGCCACGTCGGGCGCGCCCCTGGCCGCCGATGCGAGCGCCTCCTCGCCCGAGGAGGCGCCGCCGGCCCAGGCGAAGCCCGGAGTCGCCTCGACCACCGCCCTGGCGGCTTCGAGGAAGCGCGGGTGGTCGTCGACCGCCAGCACGGTCACCGGTCCGGGCTTTTCGGTCATCGACGCTGAGGCTGCCATCTCGAGTCGGCCGGCGCCATCCTGCACGCACCCCTACCCGAGGGGGTGGGCCCCTAACTGCGGTACTCGGCCTCGGCGAGGAAGATCAGCGCCGCCGTCACCCGCTTGGAGATCTGGTCGGCCTCCGGCGAGTAGGTGAGGTCGAGTTTGAGGAAGATCGCGTTGATGTGCTTCTCAACCGCCCGTTTCGTCAGCACCAGGTCTTCGGCGATCGCCGCGTTGCTCTTCCCTTCGGCGACCCCGGCGAGGACGTCGAGCTCGCGCGGGGTCATCTCGCCGAGGGGAGAGCTCTCCGAGCGCGCTTGTGCCCGGACCAGGACCTCGACGATCTTCGGGTCGATCACCGAGCCGCCCTCGGCCACCGCGCAGATTGCCCTGGTCAGCGAGCCGCGGTCGGCGATCCGCTCCTTCAGCAGGTAGGCGCGACCCTCCGAGCCCTCGCCGAGGAGGCGGAGGACGTAGCCGGGCTCCGAGTACTGGCTGAGCACGACGACGCCGACTTCGGGATGGGTCTCGCGCAGCCGGGCGGCGATCTGGATGCCGGCGTCCTCGCCGTCGGGCGGCATCCGGATGTCGGTGACGACGACGTCGGGAGGGTCGGCCGCGACCGCCTCCAGCAGCGAGGGCATGTCGGCGCAGCTGGCCGCGACCTCGATCTCGCGATCGCCGCGCAGTACCTGCTCGATGCCTTCGCGGACGATGTAGCTGTCCTCGGCGAGGGCGATCCGCAGGGCCACGTGGGAAGCCTATCCGGCGCCCACCGGGCGCCCGCCTCCCCGGCAACCGGGATGCGGACAGGGTTGCACCGCGGCCCGGCGGCTGGGAGCGTGTCGCCCACGCCGATGAGCCGACCGAACGTCCTCCTGATCCTCACCGACCAGCTGCGCCACCCGCCGGCCTACGAGTCGGAGGAGCTGGCCCGCTTCCGGGCGGAGGCGATGCCGGGCGTCGAGCGGCTGCGGCGGAACGGCGTCTCCTTCGAGCACCACTACCCGATGGCGACGGCATGCGCCCCGAGCCGAGCCTCACTGCTCACCGGCCAGTACCCCTCGCTGCACGGGGTGACGCAGACCGACGGCCTCGCCAAGACGGCGGACGGCGACGACATGCACTGGCTCGGCCCCGACACCGTCCCCACGCTCGGCGACTGGTTCCGGGCCGGGGGCTACCGCACCTACTTCAAGGGCAAGTGGCATGCCTCGCACGCCCATCTCGACGCCGGCGACGGCGACGGGCAGCTGCTCTCGATCGACGACGACGGCACCCCGATCGAGGCCAACGTCCGCCGCTACCTGGCGGCCGACCTGCTCGACGAGTACGGCTTCTCGGAGTGGGTCGGGCCCGAGCCCCACGGGCTCGGCCGGCACAACACCGGCACGGTCAAGGACCCCTTCACCGCCGCCGAGACGATCGAGCTGATCGGCCGGCTCGGGAACGACGGAGGAGAGGCGCCCTGGCTCACCGTCTGCTCGTTCCTCAACCCCCACGACGACTCGCTCTTCGGGCTGGTCGGGCTGACCCAGGGCCTGCGCCTCCATCCCTCCCAGGTGCCCCACGCCCCCCAGGCGCCGACCCACGAGGAGGACCTCTCGACCAAGCCCAGCTGCCACGCTTCCTACAACGAGGAGTGGGGAAAGATCCTCGCCCCGCAGCCCTGGGTCGAGGCCCACCTCAAGTTCTATTACCAGCTGATGGCGACGGTGGACGAGCAGGTCACCCGCGTCCTCGACGCGCTCGCCGCCAGCCCGGCTGCCGCGAGCACGATCGTCGTCTTCGGCTCCGACCACGGCGACATGCAGGGAGCCCACGGCGGCATGCACGAGAAGTGGCACGTCGCCTACGAGGAGGCGCTGCACGTGCCGATGGTCTTCTCCAGCCCGCTGTTCGGCGCCGGCGGCCGCGGGGTCTCCGCGCCGACCAGCCACGCCGACCTGCTGCCGACCCTCCTCGGGCTGGCCGGGATCGACGAAGGCGAGGCGCTCGCCGAGCTGCGCCGCGAGCACTCGGAGGCCCGGCGGCTGGTCGGGCGCGACCTCTCGGCGGAGATCCGGGGCGACGGCTCCGAGGCGCCGGTGCCGATCCTCTTCACCACCGACGACGAGATCAGCGAGGGCAGCGTCAGCTCGCCCAGCCCCTTCCAGCGGTTGGCGCGGAAGGCCCGCGTCTACTCGGCCGTCGTCCAGCCCAACCACGTGGAGACGGTCGTGGCCGAGGTCGAGGTCGACGGCGAGCCCCATCTGGTCAAGCTCTCCCGCTACCACGACAACCAGCAGTTCTGGACCGTCCCGGGCGAGCGCGACGAGCGGCTGCGGGGCCGCCGGACGGTCATCGTCGCCGAGCCCGAGCCGGACGAGTTCGAGCTCTACGACCTCAGCCGCGATCCCCACGAGGAACGCAACCTCGCCCACCCCGCTTATGCCGACGACTCCTCGCGAGAGCTGCAGCGCCAGATGCTCGACCTGCTGATCGAGCAGCTGGCGCAGAAGCGGCTGGTCCCGAGCCACGGCGAGATCCCGGGCTACCGGCCGCCATCGT
>DASXFL010000118.1:0-13464 GCA_036489595.1 Solirubrobacterales bacterium | reverse complement strand
CGACGCGATCCTGCTCACCGGCATCGCCCTCGCCCCGCCCGATGCGCCGGAAGCGGTCAAGGGCGTGATCAACAACGCCAACTCGATCGTCGGCCGCCCCTACATCTGGGGCGGCGGCCACGGCTCCTGGTACTCGCGCGGGTACGACTGCTCGGGCTCGGTCAGCTTCGCCCTCTTCGGCGGCGGCCTGATCCCGGAACCGCTCACCTCCGGTCAGCTCGAGGGTTGGGGCGAACCCGGTCCGGGCAAGTGGATCACCGTCTACGCCAACGCCGGCCACACCTTCGCCGAGATCGCCGGCCTGCGCTGGGACACGGTCGGCGACGCCAACGGCACCGGCCCCCGCTGGCACCTCGCCCCGACCTCGACGGCCGGCTTCGTCGCCCGCCACCCGCCCGGGCTCTAAGCCGGCGTTCGCCTTTTCTCCCTCATTCGAGGTAGAACAGCGAACGGCTCGGGCTTCGGCTCGGCCGCGACCTCGTCGATCATCCCGGCGATCCGGTCGAGGACGGCGGCGGCGGTCGCCAGCTCGGCGTCGTCGAACTCGGCCAGCGCCCGGCGCCAGCGCCGCTTCCAGTCGCTGCGGCGGGCGGCGATCCAGGGGCGGCCGCGGTCGGTCAGCTCGATCGCGACCACGCGGCGGTCGCGCTCGGAGCGGCGGCGCTCGACGAAGCCCGCCTCGACCATCGCGTCGACCATCTGCGAGACGGTCGCAGGCTTCACGTTCAGCTTCTCGGCCAGGGCGCCGGCAGCCAGCGGCCCCTCCTCGTCGAGGCAGGCGAGCAGCTCGTAGTGGGCGTTGCCGGGGCCGCCATCGGACCCGTGGGCCTCGCGGGCGCGCAGCCGGCGCAGGCTGTGGTAGGCGCGGCGGAAGGCGAAGCCGACGGCGCTGCGGTCACGGGCTGCGGGCTTGGCGGCGGGCTCAGGCACCGAGCGGCTCGACTTCGCTCTCGGCGACTTCCTCGGCCTCGCGCTCGGCCGGCGCCCCCGGGGCGCGCTGGTTCTCGGCCCGGAAGAGGACGAGGACGGGAATCAGCGAGAGCACCGAGATCCCCAGCGCCCACCAGAAGGCGGTGCCGTACGCGCCGGCGAGCTCGGCGCTGGTGTGGGCGCCGGCGGCCGCCCGCTGCAGGACGACGGCGAGCACCGCGGTGCCGATCGCGCCGCCGACTCGCTGCAGGACGTTCATCTGCGGAGTCGCGTCGGAGAGCTGATCGGTCCGCAACGAGGCGAAGGCGACGGTGGTGGTGGGGATGAAGGAGAGGCCGATGCCGGCGCCGCGAAGGACGAGCAGCAGCGAGATCCCGATGATCGAGGTGTCGGCGCCGAGGAAGGCGAAGGGCAGCGTGGTCAGGCTCAGCAGGGCGACACCGACGAAGGCGACGCGGCCGCCGCCGAAGCGCTCGGTGAGGCGGGCGGTGAACGGCGCCACCACCAGCATGCCGAGCCCCTGCGGCCCGGTCAGCAGGCCAGTGACGATGACGCTCTCGCCGCGGACTTCCTGGTAGTAGAGCGGCAGCAGGATCATCGCCCCGAACAGCGCCGCGCCGAGGCCGAAGGTGGTCAGCGAGGCGGCGCTGAAGATGCGGTTGGAGTAGAGGCGGACGTCGAGCAGCGGCCGCTCGACCCGCAGCGCGTGCCAGGCGAAGACGGCGGTGAGGAAGAGTCCGCCGACGATCGGCCAGATCACGGTCGGCGCCGTGAAGGTGCCGCGCGAGCCGATCTCCGAGAGGCCGTAGACGACCAGCGGCATGCTGGTCACCATCAGCGCCAGCCCGAGCCAGTCGAGATCGCCCGCCTCCCCCAGCTCCGATTCGGGGAGCAGCCGCCAGGCGAGGACCAGGGCCACGATCCCGATCGGCACGTTGACGAGGAAGATCCAGGACCAGTGCAGGTTCTGCAGGATCAGGCCGCCGACGACCGGGCCGAGGATCGGTGCCAGCATCGCCGGCATCACCACCACCCCCATCACCCGCCCCATCCGTTTAGGGCCGGCGACCTCCGCCATGATCATCTGCGCCAGTGGCATGATCATGCCGCCACCGAGGCCCTGGAGGACGCGGAAGAGGATCAGCTCGGTGCTCGAGTCGGAGAGCGCGCAAAAGGCCGAGCCTAGGGTGAAGAGGGCGATCGAGACCAGGTAGACCCGCTTGGCTCCGAAGCGGCGCGCCGACCAGCCGGTGAGCGGGATCACCGCTGCCAGCGCCAGCAGGTACCCAGTCACCACCCACTGGATCTGGGTGAGCGTGGTTTCGAGGTCCTCGCTGAGGGTGTGGAGGGCGACGTTGACGATCGTCGTGTCGAGGATCGACATGACCATGCCGACGATGACGACGCCGGTGATTCGCCAGACCCATGGCTCGATCCTGTCCTGCGGCTGCTGGCCCTGATTCATTCGGTACCTAAAGGTTAGCTACCGAAATATTAGCTTGCACCGGCGGCGCCGCTCGAGAAACGGACCGAGCCGATCCGGCGGTCTGGCTGTCGGAGAAACCGATCGGAGAAGAGGATGGACGTCGAGAAACTGACCACCCTGCTGCGCGAAGCCGAGGAGCACCATGGCGAATACGAGCCGACCGCTCCCCCGCACCACTGGTCGACCTGGTATGCCGCCTTCATCGTCGCCCGCGACGGAGGCAGCAGCGCCGACGAGGCAGTCGCCGCCGCGACCGCGCACACCGAGGGCGGCGACTGACGTCGGACCGCCGCCCGGCGGTCACGGGGTCTCTGGGACAATCGGGCGGTGACGCTGCAGGTCGAGAGATTCGTGGTTGGCTGGTTTACCGCGCCGGCTGGGCTGTTCCGGGCCGGCGAGGAGATGGAGCGAACGGTCCGCTACCCCGTCCCGGCGTACCTGGTGGAGACCGAGAGCGAGCGGATCCTGGTCGACACCGGTCTCAACCCGGCGGCGATAGCCGACCCGGCGACCTACTACGAGCGCCCCGACATCTTCTCGGTCACGAGCCTCGAGCAGGAGCGGAGCGTCGCCGACCAGGTCGACGTCAGCACCCTGACCAAGCTCGTGCTGACGCACCTGCACTGGGACCACGTCGGCGGCCTCGAGCTGATCCCGCCCTCGGTTCCGGTGGTGGTCCAGCGCGCCGAATGGGACGCCGGCCACGACGACGCCGCCGTCCAACGCAACTTCTTCATCCCCCGCGACTACGCCGGCGGCGAGCGCGAGCTGATCCTCCTCGATGGCGACACCGACCTGCTCGGCGACGGCAGCGTCGAGCTCCTCCTCACCCCCGGCCACACCCCCGGCCACCAGTCGGTGCGGATCGGCGAGCTCGTCCTCGGCGCCGACGTCACCCACTTCGCCTCCGGCCTCGACGATCACCGCTTTCCCGCCTTCGCCGACGACCACGAGCAGCAGCGCCTCTCCGCCGAACGCCTCCGCGCCCTGCGCGACGCCGGCAGCACCGTCGTCCCGGGCCACGACCCGGCCCTGCTCGAGCCGGGCTTGGTGAGCGCTTAGAGAGGAGCTCCGATGCCGCCGAGAACGCGGTGGAAGAGCCTTCCGCCAGACGGCTCTGCGCCGATCGAGGCGCAGCTCGAGCACGACCAGGATCACCACCGCGGCGGCCAGCCCCCCGGCGGCGAGCTCCCCGAGGCGAGCGGCTAACCCTCGACAAGTATGCCTTGCTCCTGGTCGATGCGGCGGAGAAGGCGGGCTGCTGCCTTGGCGAGCGGCAGGATGTCGAAGCGTTCCGCGGTCCTGATCGTCGCTACCAGCGAACCCGTGCAGGCCCGGTAAAGAAGTGGGCGGCGAGATGCCCGGGCAACGGAGCGGACGGCGCCCCGCAGCCCACGCGAGGCTTCCTCGCCCCGCAGCTCGCCGAGCAGATCCGGATGCAGTCGGTGCAGGCGGCGCCGGCCCGCCCCCTGCGCAATCGCCTCGCGGCGGAAGGCCTCGAGGCCGCGGGAGTGGAAATGGTCGGCCCTCAAAGCCGGGTCGAAGGCGCCCTTCAGCCCGGCTCTCTTACAGCGTAGCCCGAACTCTCGATCCTGGTGATAGCGGAACTGGTAGGCCGGGTTGGACATCCCGACCTCGAGCGCATCGTCGCGGCGCAGCGAGATGTTCCCCGCCCAGAGATGACAGAGAATGCGGTCGGGGTCGCGCCGATAACGCAAGCATGCCTCCTCGTACTCGTGGGCGTACAGCACGGTGGCGAATTCGGACGCCGTCGGCCTCGGCGGGAGCCAGGTCGGCATGTAGCCGATCGCGACCAGCCCGTGCTCGCGCCCGTGCCGGCGGGCGTGCAACTCGATCAGCCCGGGGCGGACGAGGACATCGTCGTCGAG
Source organism: Solirubrobacterales bacterium (assembly GCA_036489595.1). Classification (GTDB taxonomy): domain Bacteria; phylum Actinomycetota; class Thermoleophilia; order Solirubrobacterales; family 70-9; genus VAYN01. The sequence continues at coordinate 9,159 of DASXFL010000118.1, read as the reverse complement.
CATCACGACCACCTCACCCTGTGCCTCGGCGAGGCCGACGCCGCGCGCGCCCATCTCCCCTGAGTTCGGGATCCAGATCGGCCGCAGTCTCGGGTGCGACTCGGCCAAGGACTGGAGCGAAGCCATCGAGTCGTCTTCGCTGCCGTCGACGACCACGATCACCTCGAGCGGGAAGGGATCCTCGAGGAGCGGCCTGACGAAGTCGAGTAGCCCAGCGCCGCGGTTATAGGTTGGCATCACGACCGAGGTGGCCGGGACTCCTTCCGCTTGGCTCGCAGTCATCTCTCCCCTGTCGTCGGAGTCGCCCTGGCCGGGGCCCGGGCCGGGGCCGGCGAGCCTCGCAGACTACCCGCGAGCGGCGCTCTACCGATTGTCCAGCCGGTGATTCTCAAGCGGCGCTGGGCGCCGCGGTCGTCCTCGTTCGCCGCGCGGCGCGCACGTAGCGCGCGTACTCCTTCAGCTGATCGCGGGCCCACGGCGTGCAGCAGATGGCGATCGCCGGAAGCAGGAGGAGCGCCCGCAGCTCCCAGGGCAGGTAGGGCGCGAAGAGCGGCGGAATCGAGGCCACGAGCCAGCAGGAGACGGCGACGTAGGAGACCGGCAGGAGCCGGTCGACGCGACGGATGCAGACGAGGAAGCCGATCGGGTGGAGGCCGAAGGCGATCGCCCAGCCGATCGTCCCCAAGCGGGGGACGAGGAGGAAGCCGACGCCGAAGAGGAGACCTATACGGACGAGGTTGGTGACGAACATCGTGGCGCTCTCGCCTCGCACGTAGAGGAGCGATGCCTCCATGTTGAAGACCGCGGTCAGGAGGTATCCCACCATCACCGGCGGCAGCAGCTCGACCGCCGGCCGCCACGCGTCCCCGAAGACAGCCGGAACGAGCAGGGTCGCGAAGATGGCGAAGCCGCCGAGGATCGGGGCCAGCGCCACCGCCTGCAGCGCCATCGCCTCCGACACCGCCCGCCCGAGCCGCGCGGCGTCGGCCTGGAGGCGCCCGAAGACGACGATCGAGAGCCGCCAGGTCGCGCGGGCGACGAAGCAGAGGCTTTCGGCGATTTTCGAGGCGAGCGCCGCCAGCCCGAGGGCGTGCGGCCCGAGCAGCGAGCCGACCACCACCGGGCCGGAGAGTTCGTTCGCCTGGTAGACGAGGTTGGAAGCCGAGAAGCCGAAGCCGTAGCGCAGCATCGCGACGGCCATCGCCCGCCGAAAGAGGATCCGGGGCCGGTAGCCGGCGGCGACGAAGCTGGAGACGAGAATCGTCGACTGCCAGGAGATGTAGCCGATAACCGGGGCCCAGACGCCCAGCCCTGCCAGCGCGAGGACGATCGAGACGCCAGCCAGAACCACGTCCCCCGCGATTTCCACCCATGCCATGCGGCGGTACTGGAGCCCTCGTTCGAGCTTGGCCTGCGCGGGCGTCCAGAGGACGTTGATCGGCAGGGCGATCGCCAGCACCTGGAAGGGAAGGATGTTGGCGGCGGCGACGACCGGGCCGGTGAGCGCCAGGGAGACCCCGACTCCGAGCAGCGCCGCCGCGACCGAGGTGAAGAGAACCGCGGTGAAGAGCACGTCGTAGTGCTCCGCGGTCGGCTCGGTCTCCAGCCTGATCACGTAGACGCCCATCCCGAACTGGGCGACGAGCGCGAGGAAGGTGACCCCGGCGCCGGCGCCGGCGAAGAGGCCGTAGTCGGTCGGGCCGATGGCGCGGGTGACGACCAGCGTGCTGCTGAGCCTCAGCGCGATGCCCAGCCCTTCCCGGATCGAGATGTACGCCCCTCCGCGGAGCGCCCGGCTTCTCAGGCTCATCGCCGCCGGCCCGGCTCGGTGGCCGGCGTCGGCCGGCTCGCCGTCAGCGCCGCGAAGCGGGCACGATCGAGACCCACGAGCGCCGAGCGCAAGATGGCGCCGTGGGGCGGCGCCATCACCCTGGCGACCTCGAGGCAAACGGCGGCTCGGTCGCCGCCCCGGGCGTCGATCGGCATCATCGCGAAGGAGGCGCGGACGAGATGAGTCGCGCCGGAGAGGCGGGCGGCCTCGGTCGGGCCGGCACCCGAGCGCCCGCCGCAGGCACGCCTCGAAGCCGACGCGAAGCACCCGCTCGAGCGCGGCAAGGGTCCACGCCGGCCATTCTCCGTCCCGGCCGGAGGCGACTCCCGACTCGAACCGGCATCAGCCGTCCCGACTGCCTCGAGGCGCGCCCGAGCCAGCGGCGAGCATGATCCCGACGACGGTCCAGTAGGCCTGCGGTGGACCCGCGTCGAGGAGGTGGGACTCGAGCAGCTGGAGGACCAGGAAGTTGATCGTGCAGATCCCGACGACGGCGGCGACGGTCCAGGCGAACGGTCCCCGTGCTCTTCGCACCGCCAGATATGCCGCTCTGAGGACGGCCGCGAGCATCGTCAGGAAGATCAGCAGGAGCGGGACCCCGCCGCGCAGGAGCAGGGTCACGTAGGCGCTCTCGGTGAAGGGGAATTCGCTCAGCGCGATCTGCGGGGGCAGGTCGGGCCCATAGCCCGAGATCCAGTGCTTGGCAAGCGCCGGCTCGCTCTGTTCTTCGAAGACTTTCACCCGGTAGGCGATGGTCTGGGGCACGAACGGGGTCCGATAGGTCTGGCGCGATTGCGAGTACTGCTGTTCGGCGCGGCCCCCGTAGGTGCCGCCGAAGGCGATGATCACGACTGCCGCTGCAGGCACCACGATCGCCCCCAGGAGATGGAGCGACCGGCGCCGCCAGGCGATGAAGACGAAGCCGAGCAGGGTCATCGCCAACGGCCCCAGCGCCGCCGAGGCAAGGAGGGCGGCCAGGGTGATCGCCACGGCGGCGCCATAGAGGAGGCGCCGCCGGTCCGAGCCGGCGTCGAGAAGGAGACCGAACGAGAGCAGAACAGAGGGCATCAGGAACCCGGCCAGCGCGTGCCAGAGCTCGAACGGCCCGGTCGCCCGGCCGATACCTTCGGTGAGGGAGATTTCGAACTCGTTGCTGCCGGTGACGCTTCGCAGAATCGAGCGGGTCGGCCCGAGGCCGAGGATCTGCGCGATCGCGACGAGGCTGACGACGACGGCGCCGACGATCAGCAGCCTGATCGCCCGTTCGCGCTGGCGCTCCTCGGGAAGGGCCGCCGCGACCGCCCGCACCAGCAACACGAACTCGAACGGCCCGATCAGGGTGCCAAGCTCCGACAGTTCGAGCGGCGCCCGCCTCAGCGCCAGGTCGAGGCCGCCGAGGGCTGCCGTCGCCACCGCGTAGGCGAGCAGCAGCAGCTCGACCCGGCTCCAGCGACGATTGACGCGGGCGCCGAACACGAGGATCAGCGAGCTGAGCGCGACGATCACCAGCTCGGAGGCGCGCAATCCCGGGACCGGGAGGCCGCGGCGGAACCCGGCGCAGGCGGGCGCCACCAGGACCATCGAGTAGGCGGCGATCACCGGCCGTTGCGCCAGGTAGAGGGCGATCGCGATGCCGACCACGGCGACCGCCCCGTAGACCGGATCGTAAGCGGCGAGCGCCCCGACCACGACGGCGGAGGCGATCGCCAGCCCGAGCATCGTCGGAACCGGTCGCCTGAGATCGCCGAAGCCGCGGGCGGCGAGCGTCCCCGGCGCCCCGATCGCCCCCGCCGACGCGGCGGTCACGCCCGGCCTCGCCGCGCCGACCGCGGGCTCGCCAGAATCACCGCTCGCGGTTCACTGCCCCCTTCGCGAGCCGCCAGCGCGTCGCGGAAGCTCAGCTCGGGGCAGCCGCGGGCGACGCAGACGACCTCGGCCCGGCTCGCCGCCGGTTCGGTCACCGGCTCGGCGTCCGGCTGCGAGCGCGAGAGCGCGGCGGAGAGCGCCGTGAGTCGTCGCCCCCCCGCTCCGACCACCAGCACCTCGGAGACGTCGTACCCGACCGAGGAGAGGCGGGCGATCGTGCCGGCGACATGGCTCCAGCCGACCTCGACGACCGGGAAGGCGCCGAGCGCCGAAAGTTGATCGCGGCGGTCGAGCGGGCGCGTCCTGCGCTCGAGCGCGAGGGCAACCGCGAAAGCGAGGACGAGACCGCCGATCACGCCGAGGAGGAGTGCCTTCCGCGGCGAGAAGCCGGTCGAGGTGGTCGGGTTCGAGAGCGCCGTCACGGTGTCGGCGAGGGAGGCACCGGCGCCGTCACCGTTTCGCCTCAACGCCTGGCTCAGCCCGAGCAGGCCGGCACGTGCCGCAGCGGGGTCGGAGGCGACCAGGCGGGCGTAGACGAGGTTGGTCCTTTTTTCGGCGATCATCGTCAGGCCGCTGGCGATTTCGGAGCGCGAGAGGCCGCTGCTCTTCGCCACCGCGCTGATCAGCGCCGGCTCCTCGGGGAGGAGGTGCGCGTAGGTCGAGGCGAGACGGGTCGACTGGGTCGGGTCGGGAGGATTCGACCTTGACCGGACGCTGTAGGCGCTGGTCGCCGAGACGCTGAGGTGGGCGAGGGCGAGTGCAGCCGCCCCGCCGAGGACGCCGCCGAGGAGGATCAGCCAGAGGCGGCGGCGCAGGAACGGCAGCGTGAGCGGCGTGCTGATCAAGCCGGCGACTCGATGGTCAACAGCGCCCGGAGCGCGGCGAGCTGGTCCTCCCAGCGCGCGTTCTGCTCGGCCAGCGCCGCGTCGGCGCCGGCGAGGATGCGGTCATATTCGTCGAGCGCCCTGCGCACCCCGGCGCCCACGGCCTCGACGGTGTTCTCGACCTGGACCGCGCTGGGGAAGTAGCGGAGCGTCGCCTCCGATCTGCTGATCACCAGAGGGCGCTTTGCTGCAATCGCCTCATGCCCCACTCGGCTGACGTCCTCCGGCCTTTCGGTGAGGGTCACGATCACGTGCGCTTCGCTGACCGCGCGGAGGTACTCCGGCTCCGCGAGAAAGCCGACGAAGGTGACGTTGGGCGCCGGGTCGACGAGGAGGCCGGGCGGGCACTTGCGCAGATCGCCGGTGATGTGCACGTCGACGTCCGGGAGGTAGCGGGCGGCCTCGGCGATCAGCTCGACCGGCTCGTCGTCGGCGAAGATCCCGACCAGCAGGACCCGGGGGCGGCCGGTCAGCGGCGGCGCCGGCGCCGCCTCCCAGAGCGGCGGCGCCTCGTGGAGGATCTCCGACCTGCCGCCTTCCCCCCGCACCCTCTCCGCCAGCTCGTCGACCGTGACCAGGTTGCCCCGCACGCGCGGGATCAGGTAGCGGTGCAACGGCATCGTCAAGGCAACCAGCCTGTTGCTCTCGTTGACGCCGAACGAGGAAGGGTGACTGTCGAGAACGACCGGCGCACCGGCGAGGCGCCCGTACCCGTACGCGATGAGGCCTGGGAAGATCGGTGGGTTGGACACGATGACTGAGCGTGGACGGCGGAGGGCGAGGTGGAAGATCGTTCTCAAGGCGCTCGCCGCGTACCGGATCGGGATCGTCAGCGGGCGCACGAATCCGAAGTCGTAATAACAACGTGATTCGCCGCCGAGAGCTTGCGCGATCTCCTTGGAGCGCCCCGCGACGCTGCTCCAGGAGATGAATGAAACGGAAGGACGGCCCCCGCTCACTCGTTTCATCGCGAGGAGGATACAAGCGTTCTCTCGACGGCGAGACCGGAGGCATTGCCATGCTGAAGCGCCAAATCCGTACCCAAAAGACCCCTATCTCTCTACACTCCGCGCAGTGATCGACCCGCGAGATGCAACGCTGGCACGCCCGTCGTCTCGTCGGAAGATCCTGGCGGAGGTTCGGCGCCGAGGTTGGTTGGTGGTGCTGACGACGGTGCTGGTGGCAGCCGTCGCCTGGGGCGTCGGGCGGAGCCTCTCGCCCGACTACGGCGCCGAAGCGGTCGCCGTGGTTCACGCCAAAGGCGCGCTGGCCTCCCAGCCTGAATCGTCGACGAAGCTGGCCGCGTCCTACGCCGCCCTGATCCCCCTCGACATGCAGATCCAGCGGGCCGTCGAAGCGCGGCTGCAAACCGGTGGAACCCCTGAATACAACACCACCAACGACACGAACACCTCCCTTCTGAGAGTCACGTTCACCGCATCGACGAGCGCCGACGCGCTCGCCGGCGCGGAAGCGGTGGCGGCCGTGATCAGCCAATCGAGCCCGGTGACCTCGAGCATCGACCCCGGCACGATCTCGGTGATCAAAGAGCCCGAAAGCGCGACCGCCTCCGACGCCAAGGTTCAGCTGACGGCGGTGGGGGGGGTCCTCGGCCTGGTGCTCGGCCTGGTCCTCGCCACCTTCTGGCGCGGCCGCGACCGGCGCATCGACGAGCTCTACGAGCTGCGCGAGCGGCTCAACTGCCCCTGCTACGTCTTCGACGCCCAGACCGGCGAGGGCTTCGGGGCCGTGGCCTTCGCACTCGGCGACAACGCCGAGCGGCAGGCGGTCGCGCTGCCGGCGGGGCCCAGTGACCAAGCGGCCGTCGACAGCCTCTGCTCGGTGCTGAACGAGATCCTCGGCTACGGCAGCATCAAGCCCGCCCCGTCTCCCGGCGACGACGGAAACGAGGAGATCATCGTCGCGGCCAACTCGACGATGATCCTGGTGGTGTCGCCCGGAGACCGGGTACTCCTGGTGGACGAAGCGGTCGACCTCCTCACTCGCCTCGGATCGCCGCCGGCACTCGCCGTCCTGGTCGAGAAGGGGTCCGGCGGCTATCGGGGTCCAGGCGGCGACCCGGTTCGACGACCCGACGCCTCCTCGGCACACTCGGCTCTCTGAGCCAGGGCGAGTGCTGCTCCAACGAATGCCCGTCAGGCGCCGCGACCGTCTGCTCCTCGGCTCGGCTCTGGCGCTCGTGCTCGCCGCCGGGGTGCTCGGAGGATGCGGAGGATCCGGCGCGAGCGCCGATCCGCCCGGCCACGACGGGTCGCTGCTCTGGGGGGTTCCCCGGCTCCACGAACCCGAAGTGAAGGCGGTCGGCAGCGGCTATACCGAGTTGCACCTCGACCCCAACCGCGACTACATCGTCGAACTGCCGAAGGACGAACCGAAGGTCGGCGCCCTGACCCTCGTCGGTGGCCACGACATCGTGATCATCGGCGGCGAAATCGTGGTCCCGACGGGGACGCCGCCGGGCACCCAGAACAACCGCTACAGGTCGGCCATCTACATCGACGGCGCGACCGGGACCGTCCAGATCGAGGGCGTGCTGCTCAAGGGCGAGCCCGGCGTCGCCTGGGACGGGGTCGACATCGCCGCGCCGCAGGCGACCGTGCAGCTCGAGAACGTCAGGGCGGAACGGGTCAGGGGCAGCTTCAACGGCTTCCACGGCGACGTCGTGCAGCCGTGGGGCGGTGTCCGCCGGCTGCGGATCGACCGCCTCTCCGCGAGCTCCACCTACCAGGGGTTGACGATCGACCAGGACCTCGGCGCGATCGGGTCCGCCGAAATCGACGAAGTCGACCTGCACCAGATCGCGCGCACGCCCGCGCAAGCCGGCAAGCTGATCTGGCTCACCTCCGGCACGAGCTCGTGCGACACCTATCCGATCCAACTGCGCTCGGTCTACATGGAGCCGATTCGGGGTGTTCAGCCCCGGTACGCGGTCTGGCCACAATGGCGCACACCTCGCCCTTGCGGCGCGCGGGTGCGCGGAAGTTTCGTCTTCTGGCCGGCGTTGACTTCGGTGACGGGCAGCATCAGAGTCGGTACTCCGCCCGGAGGCCCGTTTGTCCCGAAGGGCACGGCCGGCGCCTCCTACGCTGAATGAGGACCGTCTCCGACCCCAAGAGGCCTTTGAACCAAGACTTCGATCGCATCTACCACTTCCACATCAGGAAGACCGGTGGCTCGAGCCTCGATTCGGCCTTCTGGGCGCTGGGCGGCGGCGACCTCGCCGACGCTGCTGTCCGCGAGGGCAGGTACGGCAGCTCGGTGACCCGCGACGGCCGCACCTTCGTCCAGCACGATCGCGCCCTGATCGCCGCCGGCGACTACTTCTTCGCCAGCTCGCATGAACCGTCCTACGAGCTGGACCTGCCGCCGCGCACCTTGACGATCACGATCCTCCGAGATCCGGCGGCCCGGGTCGTGTCCTACTTCCGCTACCTCCTCTGGGCAAGGGCGAATCCCCGCGCCCACGAGATCGAGCCGTTCGTCGGCCAGGTGCGCACCGAGAGCGCCTTTCTCGACGGGCCGGCCAGGTACTTCGTCTCCCGCCTCCTCCCCCGCTTTCCGCTGCCGCACGGGGATTTCTCCGTCGACCGCTTCCCCGAGTTCCTCGAGCGGGCGCCGCGGCGCCGGCTGATGTCCCAGCTCCATATGTTCTCACCCGGCTTCGATCCCGCCGAAGCCGCCGAGCGGGCGCTTGGCTGCGCCGAGATCTGCTTCACCGAGACGTTCTCCGAGGACCTGTCGCGGATCGCCCGCCGACTCGGCCTGCCGCTCGAGGAGAAGCGCGAGCGGCAGCTCGGCGAGCGGCTGGAGCTGCCTGAGGAGTGGCGCGAGGAGCTGCGCCAGCGCCTGGCGCCCGAGTACGCGATGCTCGACCTCGTGAATCGCGGGCTTGCGGAGCGGCGCGGCCTCCAGGGCGACCGGCCCGTCGCCGTTCGCAACCGCTGACCGAGATGGCAACCTCGACGCGCGAGCCTGCCGCCTCCCTCGATCGCGCCCCGCCGGGAGCCGGCGGCGAAGGCCTCGTCCCGCCCTCCGAAGCCACGATCAAGCCGGGCGTCTTCAAGGACCTCGTCCTGCACCTGGTCAAGCGCGAGCTCGACTCCACCCACCGGATGACGCTGCTCGGCTGGGCCTGGCCGCTGACCCGGCAGCTGGTGCAGCTGGCGGTGCTGGTTTTCATCTTCGGGTCGGTGCTGGACCTGGAAATCGAAGACTTCCCTGTCTTCGTCTTCGCCGGGCTGATCTCCTGGGCCTGGTTCTCGTCCGGCCTCGGGGCCGCCACCTCGGCGATCATCTCCGAGCGGCACCTTCTCCACTACCCGCGGCTGCCCCCGGCGGTGATCCCGATCGTGGCGGTGTTCGTGCCCCTGGTCGACGTGCTGATGGCTCTGCCGGTGCTCGGCGTCCTCCTCCTCCTGGAAGGCAGCATGCACACCAGCGCTGCGCTGCTGCCGCTGGTGGTCTTGGTGCAGCTGCTGCTGATGGCGGGGCTCGCCTGGCTGACCTCGGCGGGCAGCGTGTTCCTCCGCGACGTCCCGAACATCGTCCTCGTCTCCC
>DASXFL010000178.1:0-6725 GCA_036489595.1 Solirubrobacterales bacterium | reverse complement strand
GGAGTCCCGCCGCCTAGCTAGCTAGGCGGCGGGACTCCTAGGCTGGAGCCGCCGCGGTCTGCTCGGCGAAGTGCTTGCTCAGCATCGTCACCTGGCCCTGGTAATTGGATCCGAGACCGCTGCCGTAGAGCCGCTCCGCCGGCGCTTCCATCCACTCCAGCGCCAGCTTGCAGACCGGCTGGCGATGTTCGACCATGAAGGAGACGTCGCGGGCACGAACCTCGAGCGCGGCGCGACTGCCGTTGCGCTCGCCGGCCGGGTCGTAGCCGAAGCCGGGGTCGAAGAAGCCGGCGTAGTGGGTGCGGAGCTCGCCGGCGGTCGGGTCGTAGGCCATCATCTCGGCGGCGACCTCGGGAGGGATGCGAACGCCCTCGGCCGAGAGCAGCAGGTAGAAGATCTCCGGCTCGAGCACGACGCGGCCGCCGGACTCCGGGTAGACCGGGTCCCAGTAGTCGTTCCAGCGGTAGGCGCGGAGCCGCGAGAGGTCGACCGGAAGGCTGTTCTTCTTCGCCCGGTAGCCGACCACTCGGTCCTCGGGGCCGGAGAGGTCGAGCGAGAGGAAGAGGCCGTCGGCAACGGCGAACTGCTCCTGGCCGAGCGGCTGCGAATCGAGGAAGAGGAGCGGCGAGGAGTCCTGCAGCTGGCGAATTTCGGTGTCGTCGAGGCGGACGTCGCCGCGGGCCAGCCGCAGCTGGTTGAGCGAGAGGCCGGTCGCCACCTGAATCGCGAAGGAGCGCGGCACGATCTCGAGGTAGAGGCGGCCGCGGTAGCCGGCGCGGATGTCGTCGAAGCGCGCCTGGCGGTCAGTGATCACTCTGGTGAAGACGTCGAGGCGGCCGGTCGAGCTCTTCGGGTTGGCCTTGGCGCGGACGTCCTCGGGCAGCGCCAGCTCCTCGATCAGCGGCACCAGGTAGGGACGGTCGCGCTCCAGCACGGCCCCGTCGCGGAGGTCGACCTGTTGGAAGGCGAGCCCCTCGATCTTCTCTTCGACCGTCGACTCGACGTCGGGAAGGAAGGAGCAGCGCAGCGCCCAGGCGTGGTCGCCGAGGCGCAGGTCGATGCTGGCGGGCTGCACCGCCTCCGGCCGGATCCGGAAATCGCCGGAGGTGACCCACTCGGCGGCGATCGCCCGCTCGAGCTCCTGAGAGGGCAGCACGCCGGTCACCCGCCAGAGACTATTCGCCGCGCCTCCTCGGTGCCGAGGTAGGGCGTCAGCGCGAACTCGATCACCTGGGGGACGAGCTGGGCGAGCTCGGCGGCTTCGCCGGCGAGGACGCGGCGGCCGAGCAGCGAGGCGATGCCGCCGACGATCGCCTCGTCGGTGGCACGGGGGACCTCGGCGCCGTCGGGAGCCGGCGGGGCTCCTTCGCGCAAGCAGCCGACGAAGCTCTCGAGCGCCGCCTGGTAGCGGTCGTACACGCCCGGCCCGGCCCGCAGGCCCTCGACCAGGGAGATCGTCGCCAGCGGCGGGTCGGCGGCGAGGGCGGTGAGCAGCGAGCTGAGGGCGTCGCGGACGCGGGGCGGCCAGGCGTCATCGCCGTGGCGGCTGCAGGCGCTGCCGACTCGCTCGCGAATTCGCTCGATCGCCGAGTCGTAGGCGGCGTAGAAGCACTCATCCTTACTCTGGAAGTGCTTGTAGAAGTCACTCTTGGAGACGGCCGCGCGGCGACCAATCAATGACACGGTGGTTTTCTGATAACCCACCTCGTAGAGGACTTCGGTGAGTCCGGCGATCAGCCGCTCGCGCTGGTTTTGAGCTACGTACTCAGGCGAGAGGCCATGGCGTCCACGGGGCAGTCGATTCATGGGGGCGGATTGGAGTCTGCCACCGTACTGTCAGTTTCGCCTCCAAATTCAGCAGCCTGGTTTTCCTATACCACGGTACGGTGAAAGCACGAATCCGGAGAGCTCGGGGAAGAGCGCGCCGACCGCCTCCGCTTCGTCGTTGCGGATCCGCTGCTGGAGGATCCAGGCGACGCCACCGGCCAGCGTCTCCGCCAGCGTCGGCGGCCGCCCGAGCGCGGGCGGGGCGCTGCCGCGCAGGAGCTCGACGAACTCGTGCAGCATCGCTTCGTAGCGGGCGCTGGTGACGGCGCTCGCGGAGAGGGCCTCGACCATGCACATCCGCGCCTGGGAAGGGTGCGCGGCGAGGAAGCCGAGCAGCGCCGCGAGGCCGGCTTCGACCCGCGCCTCCCCCTCCCCCGCCTCCGCGCAGGCGGCCTTGACCGCCTCCCGGGCTTCGGTCGCCGCCGCCTCGAAGGCGGCAAGGAAGAGCTCCTCCTTGCCGGCGAAGTTGTCGTAGAGCGTTTTGCGGGCAACCCCGGCGCGGGCGACCACATCCGCGATCTTGGTCGCCCCGTACCCTCGCTCGGCAGTCAGCTCCGCCATCGCGTCCATCATTCGGCGGCGCTTGTGTACCGCGACGAACTCTCGCGGTAAGGCTGGCCGAGCCGGGGTCATCGAAGCTCCCAAGACGTTGGTGGGAGCATATTTCGAAGAATAGCCTCGGTCTCTCGACCGGCGAACGCTCGTCGTTCTATTCTGGTACCGTGGAGAAACTTAGTGGGTTTTTATTAGAAACCTTCAAGTTTTCCGGTGCCCCCCGACCGCGTTCAACTCAGCCCGGACATCCTCGTCGAAGCGCTCGGGGACGATTGGCCGTCCGAGCTGGTGGAGGCAGCGATCGAGCTGCTCACCAGGAGCGAGGGCAAGTTCCCCTCGGGCAGCCGGAAGCTGCCGGTGGAGCTGGTCCGCGCGGTGCAGCGGGAGCGACTGATCGCGGCGATGCTCGACGGCGCCGCCACCCTCGGCTACCGCGAAACCAACGTCCAGGACGTGATCGAACGGGCCGGCGTCTCCCGCCCCACCTTCTACGAGCACTTCGCCAACAAGGACGACTGCTTCCTCGCCGCCTTCGACACCGGCGCCCGGCGCCTCCAGACCCGGATCGCGGCCGCCGCCGCCCAAGGCGGCGACTGGCGCGCCCACCTGCGGCTCGGCCTCGCCGCCGTCCTCGCCTTCGCCGTCGCCGAACCGCAGACGGCCCGCACCCTGATCGTCGAGGCCCGCGCCGCCAGCGCCGAGGCGACCCAGCGCCGAATCGACCTCCTCGACGGCTTCGCCGCCTGCCTGGAGGCGACCGCCCGCGAGATGCTGCCGACGCCAGGTCCGAGCTCCCCCGTGACCGCAGCGGGCGTGGTCGGCGGCATCGAGTCGGTCCTCTACGCCCGTCTCTGCCGCCGCGAGTCCGACCGCCTCGAGATCCTGCTTCCCTCGCTGATGTACTTCGCGGTGCTGCCCTACGAGGGCCAGGAAGCGGCGAGCAGGGAGCTGGCGGCAGCCTGAGCAAGCGGGATCGCGGCCTGATCGTCCCGGCAACTCGGCCGCGGACTCCCGCCTGACCGGCCCGAAGCTGGCCGCCCCTCGCTCCTCTCCGTTGTTCTGGCTAAGCCGGGCAAGGAAGCAGGGAGCGAAGCGTGCTCTGCACGTGAGCGACCGATGACGCCGCCCGGCGACGCCAGAACAACGGAGAGGGAGGGATTCGAACCCTCGAGGCGAGTTAACCCCGCCCACGCGATTTCCAATCGCGCTCCTTAAGCCACTCGGACACCTCTCCGGGGTGCTGGCGGAAGCCTAGCTCGGTCGCGCCCGGCGGCGCTCAAGCCTCGCCGAGGGCGATCGCCGGGGCGAGGGCCGGCTGCGGCTCGCGGTAGTCGTCGAGCGAGACGACGATCGCCTCCTGCTCGGGCACGGGGGCACCGGCGGGGCGGTGGCCGCGCAGGCTCTCGTGGCTGCAGACGACGTAGCACCACTCCATCAGCACCAGGCGGTCGTGATCGTCGATCTCGACGATCGTGGCTCCGACCAGGTGGCGGCCCTCGGACTCGCGGCAGCTGCGGATCTCGACATGGACGGCCACCTCGTGGCGCTCGCCGGCGGCGTTCTCGAGCGCCAGTAGCACCGCCGGGCGGGCACCGACCCTCAGCGGCCCGTCGGCGACCAGGCCGAGGCCGGCGGCGGAGGCGTCGACGAGGCGGGCATGGGTGTAGGCGTCGGGCTCGTAGCAATGGGCGTCGGCATCACCCTGGAAGCGGTAGACGAGGCGGCGCTGGCGGCGCTGGCCGACGGTCCTCACCGTGGTCAGCAGCCGACGCAGCTCGTAGAGACCGAGCAGAGGCACTATCACCGCGGCGATCCCCGGCAGGCTCGGCAGCAGACCGAGCCCAGCGAGGTCGAGCAGGCGCACGAAGGTGCCGGCGCCGACGAGGACGGTGCAGAAGAGGACGAGGTGGAGCTTGCGCAGCGACTCCCAGCCGCCGCGGTCGTTGCCCTGCTTCGGGGTCACCTTGAACTGGGTGCGGCCGGGGCGCACGGCGCAGCGCAGCGCCCGCATGTAGATCTCCATCGTCAGCAGCTCGTAGTGGGCGGTCTCGGGGATCCGCATGTAGCCGCGGGCGAGGGCGGTGCCGGCGGCGAGGTTGAGGACCACGTAGGGGAGCCAAAGCGCCGCCAGGGCGACGACGCTGACCTGCATCGGCAGCTCCCCGGTCCAGAGCACGAGGCCGAGCGTCAGCAGGAGCAGCAGCCGCATCGGCGGCGCCAGGTAGGCGAGCAGGCTGGCGAGGTAGGAGAGGCGCTGGCGCCAGCTCAGGGCGCGGGCGCGGAGCGGCGACTCCGGCAGGGTGAAGACGGCGAGGTTGCCGCGGGCCCAGCGGTCGCGCTGCAGCAGGTAGCCGTCGAGGTCGTGCGGCGCGAGGCCCTGGACCAGGACCTCGTCGTGGTAGCTGCTGCGCCAGCCGTGGCGCAGCAGGCGGATCGTCGTGTGGAAGTCCTCGGCGATCGTCTCGGTGGCGACGCCGCCGATCGAAAGCAGCGCCTCGCGGTTGATCAGCGCCGCCGAGCCGCACCAGTAGGCGGCGCCGTGGCGGTCCTTGCCGGGGCAGACGACCCGGTAGAAGAGCGACTGCTCGTGGCGGCCGACCGCGTAGTGCTGGGCGGAGTCGTGATTGAAGAAGTCGTGCGGGGTCTGGACGATCGCCATCCGCTCGTCGTCGAAGTAGCCGACCAGGGCGTCGAGGGCGTCCGGCATCGGCACGTGGTCGGCGTCGAGGACGAGGACCAGTTCACCCTCCGTCCGCGGCAGCGCCGCGTTGAGGTTGCCGGCCTTGGCGTGTGAGTTGTCGGGCCGGGTCAGGTACTCCGCTCCGGCCAGAGCCGCGATCTCCGCCATCTCCGGCCGGCGGCCGTCGTCGAGCAGGTGGGTCGTATGCGGGTAGGTGAGCGCCCGACAGCCGGCGAGGGTGGCCATGATCACCTCGGCCGGCTCGTCGTAGGTGCAGACGTAGACGTCGACCGTGCGGCCCGGCGTCGTCCGCGGCCGCCGCCGCGGTGGCCGCGTCCAGGAGAACCAGGCCAGCGTCGCCAGCGCGTAGATCCCGTAGATCTCGGTCACCAGCAGCATCGCGAAGGCGACCGGGCTCGCCCCCTTTCCACTCCACCCGATCCGCCAGGTCAAGTACCCCAGGCCCCAGACCAGCGCCGCCAGCGCCAGCCCGCGCAACAGCATCGGATGGCGGTCGAAGAACCGCCCCGTACGCGTCTGCTCGCCACCGTCCACACCCCTTTGTCGGCAGCGCCAGCCGTGGTTCTTAGCCCCGCATCCCTAAAATCCGCCGTCCCGTGCGTGCCTCGGAGGGGTGCCGGAGTGGTTGAACGGGGCAGTCTCGAAAACTGTTGGCCCTCGTAAGGGGGCTCGTGGGTTCGAATCCCACCCCCTCCGCTTTAAGTCCGCGGCCCTTTCCCCCTCATCTCGGCGAGCAGGGCCTGCGGGGTGAGGATTCGCACCCCGCGATGCTTGACCAGCGGCAGCAGGTGCTTGCGATCTCCGGAAACGAGAACCTGGGCTTTCGCCTTCACCGCGCAGGCAAGAATCAGGTCGTCGTCGGGGTCGCCACTGATCGGCTCGGGCTCGGCAAGAGCGTTAACCGACTCGACCGCGAGACCGCCGAGGAGCGCCTCGACTTCCTGCCACCGCTCCGAGGCGAACCCGAGCTTCGCAATGAGGATCCGTTCCAACTCGTCCATGACGGGGACCGGGAGGACCAAATCCAGATGGCCGTCGATCGCCTCCTCGATGACCCGGCTCGGCGGGCCAGCCGCGATGAACGCAGAGACCAGCACGTTGGTGTCGGGGACGATGCGCAGGAGTCAGCGGCGCCCGGCGCGCAGCTCGTCAACGAGTGCCTCGGCGTCCTCGGGACCGATCCCCCGACCCTCGGCGCGCTCGCGTCCGTAGCCCTGAAGCGCGGCGAATCGCTCCACCTGAACCTGGCGCCGCAAAGCGTCCCGGACGACCTCACTCCTGGTCTTCCCGAGGCTCTCTGCGAGGGCGTCGGTCTCGTCGGCGAGATCGTCGGGCAGAGACACGGAGAGAAGACGACTCATATGAAATCATCATATCAACGTGCTGGGAGCCGTAACTCAGCCTTTCGGGGTGCAGGCACGGATGATTTCCGTTGCGGCTTTGGTGCCGTCGGCGAAAACGCCTTCGATGTGGAACTGGACCTTGCCGTCGGTGCATTTGCCGGTGATCGGGTGGTAGGTCTTGCCGCCCGCTCCCTTGACGGTCTTGTCGATCGAGAGGTTGAAGCTGATCACCGAGCCGGCGCCGCCGGCGATCTTCGGGATCGAGGCGACCGAGAGGGTGCCGTAGCGGCCGTTGTTGT
>DASXFL010000145.1:0-20183 GCA_036489595.1 Solirubrobacterales bacterium | reverse complement strand
CGCCGCAGGCTCTCTTCCCAGGCCTCCGCCACCCCATCGTCACCGAGCTTCTGCTGCACGTAGGTGACGAGGCCGAGCATCGACTCGGCCATCACGTCGTGGAGGAAGCGCCACTCGTGGCGCATCGCGCGGCAGAGCTCGAGCGCGGTCTCGGAGTCGCCGGCTTCGAGCGCCTCGATTGCGCGGTCCATCGTCGGCCGGGACATCTCGCCCAGCTCGGCGTCGGTGAACCAGCGCTCAGGCGCCACTCTCGAAGGATTCCTTCAATTTGAACTTCTGCACCTTCCCAGACGGGGTCAGCGGCAGCTCCTCGAGGGTGCGCAGGTGGGCCGGGATCTTGTAGCGGGCGACGCGGCCGGTCATCAGCTCGCGCAGCTCGTCGTAGGTCAGCGAGGCGCCGTCGGCGAGGCGGACGAAGGCGCAGCAGACCTCACCGTAGCGCTCGTCGGGCACGCCGACCACGGCGCAGTCGGCGACCGGGTCGAGAGCGCGGATCGCGTTCTCGATCTCCGCCGGGTAGATGTTCTCGCCGCCGCGGATGATCATCTCCTTGGCCCGCCCGGTGATCGAGACGTAGCCCTTCTCGTCGATCCGGGCCAGGTCGCCGGAGCGTATGAAGCCGTCGGGGCCGATCGCCTCCGCCGTCGCCTCGGGGTTGTCCCAGTAGCCCTTCATCACCATCGCGCTGCGCGAGCGCAGCTCGCCCTCGGCCCCGAGCGGCACCGGCGCGGTCCCGCCCGGCTCGACCACGTCGACCTCGACGTGGGGCAGCGGCGGCCCGACCGTCGTCGTCTGCAGCTCGACCGGGTCGTCGGGGACGGTGGCGCAGACGACCGGCGAGCACTCGGTCATCCCGTAGGTGTTGTTGATCCCGACCCCGTAGCGCTCGATCCAGCGGTTCATCACTTCCGGCGGCACCGGCGAGCCGCCGGTGACGACGATCTCCAGGCTCGAGAGGTCGCGGCCGTCCCGCGCTACCTGCTCTTCGAGGCCGATCATCATCGTCGGCACGACCGAGACCGAGGTGCAGCCCTCCTCCTCGATCGTCCGCGTGATCCGCGCCGCCTCGAAGCTGACCGCCGGCAGCTGCGCCGAGCCGGTGGCGACCGAGCCGAGCGTCGACATCACGCAGCCGCCGCAGTGGAAGTAGGGCATCGGGTTGCAGTGGCGGCCGTGCCGGCGCAGCATTGCCCGGTGGGCGAAGAGGCGGGCGTCGTTGACGATGCCGCCGTGCGAGAGCTCGGCCCCCTTCGGGAAGCCGGTGGTGCCCGAGGTGAACTGGATCTGCGAGGTGTCGGTCGAGCGGACCTCGCGGCGCCGCCGCTCGAGCCGGTCCTCGTCGACCGCGTCGCCGGCCGCCAGCCACTCCTCCCAGCCGGGCGTGCCGTCGCGCCCGGCCCCGAGCGGCACCATCACCCGCAGGTGGTCGAGGCCGGCGGTCGCCTGGGCCGCCATCTCCCAGAGGCTGGCGCCGCGGTTCTCGGGCAGGACGAAGCAGGCGGCGGCCTTCGACTTGCCGAGCACGAACTCGACCTCGCTGGCCCGGTAGAGCGGATTCAGCGGCACCACCACCGCGCCGGCGTAGGCGGCGCCGAACTGCAGCTCGAGCCATTCGGGGACGTTGGTCGCCCAGATCCCGAGCCGCTCCCCCCGCTCGATCCCGGCGGCGATCAGCGCCCGCCCCGCCCGCCGCGCCCGCGCCGCCAGCTCGGCGTAGCTCCAGCGAGCCGCAATCCCCACGTCCTCGTAAGCGGAGAAGACGATCGCTTCGGAGTCGGGCCACTGCTCGACCGCCTCGTCGAGCAGGGCGCCGACCGTGAGGTCGCGGAGCGGCGGCTCGGCACCCGGCTCGGGCAGCCAGTGGGAGATGCCCGGCGCGACCAGCGGCATCTCAATCGAGCCGCAGCTCGTGGAACGGGGGCTCGCCCGGGTAGGCCACCTCGGTCGCCAGCCGCACCCCGCAGCCGGGGCAGCAGAACTCGCGGAAGACGACCTCCTGGTCGACGAACCTCGCCGGCTCCGGGTAGGCCGGGTTGAGCGAGGACGTCGGCCGCTGGCGCGAGGCCATCTCCAGCTTCGGGTTGCCACCGAGCGGCCCCAGCGAGGTCGCGCAGCGGTGGCAGCGGAAGACGCCCTCGCCGCGGTCGATCAGGTAGGCGTCGGCGATGGAATCGGCGGCACCCGCCGGCGCCTGCCGCGCCGGCGCCAGCTCGTCGCGCTCGGCGCCACACTCGCGCAGCCGTTCGAGCAGCTTGCGCTGCCGCCGCTTCGCGGTCGCCTCGGGGTCGACGGTCCCCGCGTCGGTCAGCTTCACCGCGTAGAGCTCGTCCGCCATCCGCGCGGTCACCGCGCCGGCGGCGACGTCGGCCACCACCGCCTCGGGGTCGCGGGTCAGCGGGTCGCCGTAGCCGCCCGGGGCGAGCCAGTTCCAGTAGAGGACGTCGTCGTCGCCGACCGGGAAGCCGTCGGGCTTGCCGCCGAGCTCGAGCTCGGTCCCCTCCAGCTCGTCGAGATCCTGCGGCATCTCCCCGGCCGCGAACCGCGCCCGCAGGTTCGAGCCCTGGATCACCCGCGTCACCATGATCGATCCCGGGTCGCCGCCGAACAGGCCGGGCGTCTTCGGGATCCCCTCGTTGGTGGCGAGGCCGAGGAATGACTCGCCCTTGTGCGGGACGTAGGCGATCTCGCCGCCGTTGCCGGCACGCTGGCGGCCGGCGCCGCCGGAGTCGGCGTGCTCGCGGCGGAACAGGTAGAGGATCGGCCAATCGGCCTCGTAGGCCTCGACGTTGGGGCCGCGGCCCTCGGGGATCCAGAAGTGCCCGTTGGCGAATTCGCCGTCGCGGAAGGCGGTGCCGCCACCGCCGCCGAGCATGTTGTCGCCCATGCCGCCGACGTAGTAGTCGCCACGCTGATTGGCGCCGGCGACGAAGTGGCAGGGCCACTGGGCGCCGTCGGGGGTCACCGCGCCGGCCCGCAGCGCCTCGTCGCTGGAGGCCAGCATCATCTTCGAGACCAGCGCGTTGCCCAGCGAGATCGCGGTCTCGGTCGCGTAGACCCCGGCCGGGCTGACCGCCGCCCCCCAGTCGGGCGCGGTGATCGTCCCCGGTTCGGGGTCGAAGCGGCAGAGCCGAGCGGCGCCGCCGATGCAGCCCATCTGCCCGGGCAGCATCAGCACGTTGATCGAGCCGAGAATCGCCCCGCGCCAGGCGGCGAAGCCGACGTTGATCGCGCCGACCTGGTCATGGGTGCCGACGTTGTCCCAGATCAGCTCCCTGCCGCGCTTGCGGACGGTCGTCTGCACCGGATAGGTGCCGCGGTCGCCGTTGCGGGCGACCTCCTGGATCAGCCGGTCGGAGTAGGTGCCGTCGGGGATCGTCTCAAGGGCCGCTTCGAAGGCGCGCTGGCTAGCGTCGAGCGCCCGCCGCATCACCCCCTTGACGACCGCCTTGCCGTACCTTCCGACCAGGCCGAGGATGCGGGCGCGGGCGGCGTTGTTGCCGGCGATCGTCGCCCGCAGGTCGAGCGAGAGGTTCTCCGGCGTCCGCGAGCAGCGCCGGTAGAGCGCCTCCATGTCGGGGACGATCTGGTTGCCCTCGACGATCCTGAACGGCGGGTAGGAGGGCGGGTCCCAGAACGCGTCTTCGGCGTTCGGGCAGAAGGAGCCAGGGACGGTGCCACCGATGTCGTTCTGGTGGGAGATGTTGGCGACCCAGCAGAACAGCTCGCCGGAAACGAAGACGGGACACATCAGGCCGACGTCGGGCTGGTGTGCGGTGCCGATGATCGGGTCGTTGCAGAGCCACATGTCGCCGTCGAGCACCCGCTCTCCCCGGTGCTCGAGGACGTAGCGGGTCATCATGTCGAGCATCCCCGACATGTACTGGAGGCAGGGGCCGAAGTAGAGGAGCTCGGCGTCCTCGGTGAGGATGCAGGGCTGGAAGTCGCGGATCTCGACCGTGATCTGGGAGACCGCGAGGTTCTCGATCTCGCGCACGTGCTCGGCGTTGGCGTTCCAGAGCCCGTGGCGGACCACCTCGTAGGTGATCGGGTCGATCTCGGTCTCGGCCTCCGTCGAGAGGGTCAGGTTCGGCGGCACCTCGACCGGGCCGGTCGGGTTGAAGGCGTGGTCGACGCCGTCCCAGAAGCCCTCCGGCCGGACCGGCCGCTCGACCGCGATGCTCATGCGTCGCCCCCGAGGGTGATCACGAAGTCGCCGGTCTGGCGGCGCTCGCAGCGGGTGCCGGGTGGGACGACGATGCCGGTGATCGCCAGGTCGATCACCGCCGGCCCCTCGACCGCCTCGCCGAGCGGCATCGCGTCGCCGTTGTAGACGGCGGCGTCGACGGCGCCGGCGCCGCGCTCGAAGTGGACCGGCCGGGTGCCCTTGCCGAACTCCTCGCCGCCGGCGAGGTCGAGGCGGTCGATCGCCTCCGAGCCCATCTCGATTGCCGGCTCGAGCCGGATCGAGACGATCTCCACCCGGGCGCCGGGCAGCAGCGCCACCTCGCCGTAGCGTTCGGTGTAGAGGGCGACGAACCGGCGTTTGACCTCCTCCAGGGTGGCGGCGTCGATCTCGCCGGAGGGGAAGCGCATCTCGAGCTCGTGCCGCTGCCACTGGAAGCGCATCCGGGCGAAGCGGCGGAGGTCGAAGGCGGAGGCGTCCTCGCGCGCGCCGAGCGCCTCGCCGGCCTGCGCTTCGAGCTCATCGAAGGCGCCCTTGACACGGCCGAGGTCGAAGGGCTCGATCAGGACCACCGACGATTCGTACTGGTAGCGGATGTCCGCCTGGCTGATCCCGAAGGCCGACCAGACCGAGGCCGCCTCGCCGGGGACGACGATCGTCTCGACGCCGAGCGAGGCCGCGTAGCCGGCGGCGTGGAAGGGACCGGCGCCGCCGTAGGACATCAGCACGAAGTCGCGCGGGTCGAAGCCGCGGCCGATGATCTCGTTCTCGAGCGCCGCGGCCATCTTCGCGTTGGCGACCTCGACGATCCCCAGCGCCGCGTCGGTCACCGAGAGCCCGAGCGGCTCGGCGATCTTCTCGCCGATCGCCCGCTCGGCGAGGTCCCGGCGCGGCTTGAAGCCGCCGCGCTCGCCCTTCGAGCCGAAGGTCGCCTCGGGCGCGATGTAGCCGAGGATCAGGTCAGCGTCGGTGACCGTCGGCTCCTCGCCGCCGCGGTCGTAGCAGCAGGGGCCGGGGAGCGAGGAAGCGCTCTGGGGGCCGACCCGGAGGCCGCCGCCGAGCTCGTCGATCCAGGCGATCGAGCCGCCGCCGGCGCCGATCGAGATCACCTCGACCGCCGGCACCCGGTAGCGCCACTTGCCGAGCAGGGTGTCGTCGGCGGCGAGCGGCTCGCCGTCCTTGATGATCCCGACGTCGAATGAGGTGCCGCCCATGTCGGAGGCGACGATGTCCCGCCGACCGAGGTCGTCGGCGACGCGGGCGCAGCCGATCAGGCCGCCGACCGGGCCGGAGCCGATCGTGAAGATCGGCCGGTCGGCGCCGAGCCCGAGTGGGACCATGCCGCCGTGGCACTGCATGATGTGGAGCTCGCCGGCGAAGCCGACGTCGGCGAGTCGGCCCTGGACCCCGTGCAGGTAGGTGCTGGTGACCGGGCCGACGTAGGAGTTGATCAGGGTGGCGACGAAGCGCTCGTACTCGCCGACCGACTTCGAGATCTCGCTGGAGATCGTGATGAAGGCGCCGGGAACGCGCTCGCGGACGATCTCGCGGGCGCGGCGCTCGTGGGCGTCGTTGCGGACCGACCAGAGGAAGGCGATCGCGATCGTCTCCACCCCGGCCGCGACCAGCGCCTCCGCGGCGGCCGCCACGGCCGCCTCGTCGAGCTCGACGACCACGTCGCCGTCGGAGTCGACGCGCTCGGAGACGCCGAAGGTGCGCTCGATCGGCACCAGCGGCTGCGGCTTGCGGGTTTCGGCGAAGCGCAGCAGGTTCTCGGGCGGCTCGCCGGTCGGCCGGCCGAGCCCGCGCATGGTCCGCACCGTGTCCTCGAAGCCGCGGGTGGTGATCAGCCCGATCTCCGCCCCCTTGCGCTCGACGACGATGTTGGTAGCGACGGTCGAGCCGTGCGAGATCAGCCGATCCATCTTCGCGTAGAGCTCGCCCGGCTCGAGCCCGAGCTCCTCGCCGGCCGACTCGATGCTGCCGAAGAAGCCCGATTTGAACGAGTCGGCGGGCGAGGAGAGCGCCTTGCCGTAGGCGACCTTGCCGTCCTCGCCGATCAGGACGCAGTCGGTGAAGGTCCCGCCGATGTCGACTCCGCAGACCATTCCGGGCACAGCTCGCTCCTCCTCCGCTCTCGCTGGTCCTTCCACCCTAGGCCGGCCCCGGAGCCTTCCCAAGGGCTCCCGGCGCGGTCTTTATAGGTCTTCCAAACCCACTCCACCATAATCGACCGTTCGGTCGGTCAGGCCCTGCTATCGTCGCTCTGTGGAGGCTGTGCGCTGGCACGCCGCGGGTGACGTGCGGCTCGAGGAGGTCGAGCTGGAGCTGCCGCTCGGGCCGGGGATGGTCGAGGCCGAGGTCCGCTTCTGCGGCATCTGCGGCTCGGACCTGGCCGAGTTCCGCCACCCTTTCGCGATCCGTCCCGAGAAGGTCCACCCGCTGTCCGGGCAGCAGCCGCCGCTGACGCTCGGGCACGAGTTCTCGGCGATCGTCACCGCGGTCGGCGAGGGGGTGGACGAGGTCGTGCCCGGCGACCGCGTCTCCGCCGATGCGTGCTGGCGCTGCAACGAGTGCGAGGCCTGCGTCAGCGGCCGCTACAACCAGTGCCTCTACAGCGGCTCGATCGGTCTCTCCTCCGACGGCGCCTTCGCGCCGCTGGTCCGCTTTCCCGCCTACTGCGCGGTGCCGCTGCCGGCGGCAGTCGGCGACGAGGTCGGCGCCCTGCTGGAGCCGCTGGCGGTCGGGCTGCACGCGCTCGACCGGGCCGGCGCCCGCGCCGGTGAGCGGGTCGTGGTGCTCGGCTACGGGCCGGTCGGGGCGGCGACGGCGCTGATCGCCCGCTCGCTCGGCCTCGAGCCGATCGTCTACGAGCTCGCCCAGGGACGGCGGGCGCGGGCCACGGCGCACGGCTTCGAGGCCCACGCGCCAAGCCCCGACGGCCGCGCCTTCGCCAGGGCGGTGCGGGGCCGGACCGGCGGCGGCGCCGAGATCGTCGTCGACTGCAGCGGCGCCGGACCGGCGCTGGAGGCGGCGATGGAGATGACCAGGCGTGGCGGCCGCATCGTCGTCGCTGGCATCCCGAAGAGGCCGATCGTGGTCGACGCCAGCCGGATGGTGGTCTACGAGCGCTCGCTGGTCGCCAGCTTCGGCTACGCCAATGACCTGCCGCGAGTGGCGCGGATGATCGCCTCCGGCAGCCTCGAGCCGAGCGTGATGATCACTAACCGGATTCAGCTGTCCGAGGTGGCCGGGGAAATCGAGCGGCTGGCGGGGGATCCGCGGGACGAGGTGAAGGTGCTGGCGGAGGTGGGCCGCTGAGCGCCGGCAGATGCCGCATATGGGTGTGTCGGTCGAGGGGACGTTTTCGCCGCCCAGTGACCGCGACGAAACTCGACGCATGCCCGAAGCCCCGATCAGCGGCGCCCTCGCCGCCGTCGCTCCGCGCCTGACCGCACTGCAGATCTTCGGCATGACCAACCGGGCCGGGCCCCGCCACGGAGCTACGATCGGGGCGTGCGGGGGGCGATCTCAATCGGGGTGATCGGCGATTACGATCCGACGCTCGCGCCGCACCCGGCAACGGCGGCCGCACTCGAGCACGCTGCCGCCGCGCTCGGCGTCGCGGTCGAGATCCGCTGGCACGGCACCGAGGCCCTGCTCGACGCCGAGCTCGAGCGCGAGCTGGCGCACGACGGCCTCTGGTGCGCGCCGGGCAGCCCCTACCGGAGCCTCGACGGCGCCCTGCGGGCGGTCCGCTTCGCGCGCGAGCAGGACCTGCCGCTGCTCGGCACCTGCGGTGGCTTCCAGCACGTCGTGATCGAGTACGCGCGCAACGTGCTCGGGTTCGCCGACGCCCAGCACGCCGAGTACGACCCCTACGCCTCGAACCTCTTCATCAGCGAGCTCACCTGCTCGCTCGCGGGCCAGACGATGGCCGTCTCGCTGCTCGCCGACTCGCTGACCGCCCGCTCCTACGGCGCCACCGAGGCAACCGAGCTCTACTACTGCAACTTCGGGCTGAACCCCGAGCACCAGCAGCTGCTCGACGACGGCGGCCTGCGCGTGGTCGGGGTGGACCAGGACGGCGAGGCGCGGGTCCTCGAGCACCCCAACCACCGCTTCTACGTCGCCACCCTCTTCGTCCCGCAGAGCAGCTCCTCACCCGGCTCTCCGCACCCGCTGATCAGCGCCTACCTGCGAGCAGCGGCGCCTCCAGGCACGCCGCGCTGAGCCTCAGCCGCCGGCGTTCGCCGCCAGCTCCACCGGCAGCGGCGTCCCCAGCCCGTTGGCGAGGGTGACGCCGAAGCGCTCGTGCATGACCGCGGCGTCGGCGCGCAGGGCGGCCCACTGCGGCGTCTGCATCGCCGCCGCCAGCGCCTCGCGGCTCTCGAACACGGTCTCGGCCACGCGGTAGTAGGGGGGCGGCTCGCCTTCGAGCCCGGCGTCGGTGCGGGTGAGGGTGAGGCTGACCGTGCCGGAGATCGCCGCCGCCAGCGGCACGTGGACGTCCCAGTAGTGGCGCTCGAACTCGTCCTCCTCTCCGGGCCGCGGCGCCGACCAGCAGGAGATCGCCTTGAAGGAACCCACGAAGGCGAGCGTACGCGCCAGCGACGGGTGCGGCCCGAGCCTCTAGCGTCCGCCTTTGTGAAGCTCGACAGCGCCCACGTCGTCGTCACCGGCGGCGCCGCCGGGATCGGCGCCGCCGCCGCCCGCGCCTTCGCCGCCGCCGGCGCCCGCGGCGTCGTCGTCGCCGACCGCAACGGCGAGGGGGCGTCCGCGGTCGCGGCCGAGATCGGCGGCCTCGGCGTCGGCGTCGACCTCGGCAGCGAGGCGGGGGTTGCCGAGCTAATCCGGCGGGCCGAGGCCGAGCACGGCCCGGTCGACGTCTTCTGCTCCAACGCCGGCATCGCCGGGCCTTACGGCGGGCCCGAGGTCCCCGATGCGGAGTGGCTGCGGACCTGGAACGTCAACGTGATGGCCCACGTCTGGGCGGCGCGGCTGCTGCTGCCGGGGATGCTCGAGCGCCGCCAGGGCCACCTCAGCTCGACCGCCTCCGCCGCCGGCCTCCTCGCCAACCCCGGCCTGATGCCCTACTCGGTCACCAAGCACGCCGCCGTCGCGGTCGCCGAGTGGCTGGCGATCACCTACGGCGGCAACGACTCCGGCGTCGGCTTCTCCTGCTTCTGCCCGCAGGGAGTGGCGACGCCGATGCTCGAAACCTGGCGCCGCGAGGACCCGAGCTCGCGGCTCGCCGGTGCCTCGGGGGCGACGATCAGCGCCGACGAAGCCGCCGCAGCGCTGATCCGCGGAATCGCCGAGGACCGCTTCCTGATCCTCTCCCACCCCCAGGTCGCCACCTACCAGCAGCGCAAGGCCGGCGACCCCGAGCGCTGGCTGGCTGGCCTGCAGCGCTTCCAGGCGCAGATCGATCAGGCGAGAGCCGAGGCGTAGCGCTCGCGCAGCTCGCGCTTCAGCACCTTGCCGGAGGCGTTCCGCGGCAGCTCGGCGACGAAGACGACCGCCGCCGGCTTCTTGTAGCCGGCGAGCCGCTCGCGGCAGTGCTCGATCAGCTCGGCCTCGCTCGGCTCGGCGCCGGGCGCGGGGACGACCACCGCCAGCGGCGCTTCGACCCAGCGCGGGTGGTCGACCCCGATCACCGCAACCTCGGCCACCGCCGGGTGCTCGACCAGCGCCCGCTCGACCTCAGCCGGGTAGACGTTCTCACCGCCCGAGATCAGCATGTCCTTGAGCCGGTCGACCACGTAGATGAAGCCGTCCTCGTCTTCGCGCACGAGGTCGCCGCTGTGGAACCAGCCCCCGGCGAAGGCCTCGGCAGTCGCCTCCGGCTTGCCGTGATAGCCCTGCATCACGGTCGGTCCGCGGTAGACGATCTCCCCCACCTCGCCGGGCGCCACGTCCGCGCCCCCCTCGTCGACGATCCGCACCTCGACCCCGAGCGCCGGCCGGCCGGCCGAGCCCATCTTGCCGATCGAGTCCTCGCCCTTCAGGAAGCAGGTGTTGGAGGACATCTCGGTCTGGCCGAAGGCGCTGACGATCTGAACCGAGGGGAAGGTCCGAGACATCAGCTCCAGGGTCGGCAGCGGCGCCTGCGAGGCGCCCCACATCCCCACCCGCAGCCGCGAGCGGTCGAGTGCCGCCACCGCCGGCGCGGTGCAGATCTCCCGCCACTGGGTGGGCACGAAGAAGCAGATCGAGACGCGGTGCTCGGCGAGGCGGGCGATCGAGCGGGCCGGGTCGAAGCCGCCGGAGGGCTCGATCACCGCCAGGGCGCCGAGGTGGAGGAACGGCAGCAGCCCGTTGATGCCGCCGATGTGGAAGAGCGGCAGGCCGGAGAGCCAGACGTCGCCACGGCCGGCCCCGACCTCGTAGAGCCAGTTGGTGGTGTTGACGAGGAGGTTCTGGTGGCTCAGCATCGCCCCCTTCGGCCGTCCGGTCGTCCCCGACGTGTACATCAGGAAGGCGAGGCTCTCGTCGTCGACCGCGACCGGGGGCGGCGCCTCCTCCGCCGCGGCGAGCGCCTGCTCGTAGGACTCGGCGTCCGCCGGCGCCTCGCCGCAGACGAGGGCGAAGCGGACCAGCGACAGCCCGGAGGTGGCGTCCGCGGCGGTCGCCGCCAGCTCCGGGTCGGCGAGGATCGCGACGGCGCCCGAGTCGGCGAGGACGTAGGAGACCTCCTCGGCCCGCAGCCGGAAGTTGACCGGGACCGCACAGGCGCCGAGCAGATGGATCCCGAGGAAGGCCTCGACGAGCTCGATCCGGTTGTGCATCAGGATCGCCACCTTCTCGCCGGCCCCGACCCCGCACGCGGCGAGCGCCGCCGCCAGGCGGTTGGCGCGCGCCTCGAGCTCGCCGAAGCTGCGCATCTCGCCCTCGAAGGCGAGCGCCGGGGCGCCGGGGTCGCGACGGGCCGAGCGGGCGACGAGCTCCGGGATCACGAGTCGGCGGGAGCGTTCGAGCACGGTCTCCATCAGCGAAAAGTAGGGTCGCCCGGACCGCGGTCCCGGCCCGCGCCGGTCCCGTCATGTGGTTCCTCCAACTCGGCCGCGCCGGTCCCCCGCGGCGCTCCCAACCCCCGCCATACGCTGGACCCAGATGCGCGAGCCGACCAAGCTCCTCGACGGCGGCACCTTCTTCGAGGCACCGCGCTGGCACCAGGGGCGCTGGTGGGCCTCCGACTTCTACACCGGCGGCGGTCGGATCGTCGCGGTCGGTCCCGGGGGCGCGATCGAGCGGGAGATTGCGCTCGAGCAGCCCTCGGGAATCGGCTGGCTGCCGGACGGCGACCTGCTCGCGGTCTCGATGAGCAGCCACCGGATCTGGCGCTTCGGCGGCGTCGGCGACGAGCCCGAGCTCTACGCCGACCTCTCGGCGCTCTCCCGCGGCGAGTCGAACGACATGACCGTCGACGCCGAGGGCCGGGTCTGGGTCGACGCCTTCGGCTACGACCTCTACGCCGGCGAGCGCCCGCTCGGCTCGCCGATCATCCGGGTCGACCCCGACGGCACCGTCACCGCCGTCGCCGACGGCCTCCACTTCCCGAACTCGATGATCGTGCCGCCGCCCGGCGACACCCTGATCGTCGCCGAGACGATCGCCTCCCGCCTCACCGCCTTCGACATCGGCGCCGACGGCGGCCTCTCCAACCGCCGCGTCTACTGCCAGATCGCCGCGACCGTGCCGCTCGAAGAGATCGCCCCCGACTACTCCAACGTCGCCTACGGCCCCGACGGCTGCACGATCGACGCCGAGGGCTGCGTCTGGGCCGGCAACTCGCTCGGCAACCACGTCGCCCGCCTCTCACCCGAGGGCGAGGTGCTGGAGACGATCGACGCCCCCGAAGCCGGGATGGCGATCTACGCGCTGCAGCTCGGCGGCGAGGACGGGCGCACGCTGCTGATGTGCGCGGCGCCGGACTGGCGGACCGGGATGGGCGACGGCAACGAGCCACTGGCCTCGCTGTGGACGGTCGAGGTCGACGTCCCCCACCACGGCGGCCGGCCCTAGCCGGGGGCGATGGCCGTGAACCCCGAGGTACCCGCCGGCTGCCGCAGCGACAAGATCGGCTCTTGGAACGCGCCCCGCCGCCGCCGCCCCGAGCGGGGCGGCGGCCGCGAAGCGACCCGCTGAAGACCGGATGGCGTTCGCCAAGCTGCAGGTCCGCGAGCAGATCGCCGCCCGGGCCTAGGCGCTTGGCCTTCCCTCCTCGTACTCGCCGCTCTCGACCCGGAGCTCGACCCCGAAGCGCTCGATGATGTCGCCGGAGCAGGCGCGCATCGTCGCCCAGGCCTCCGACCGTTCCGACTCGACCATCGCCTCGGCGCTGTCGAACATCATCTCGGCGACGCGGTAGTGGTCGGTCTCGCCGCCCTCGAACCCGTCCGCGGTCCGGGTCGTCGTGATCCCGGTCAGGTTGGGGACGGCGGCGGCGCGCGGGACGTGGGTGTCGGCGTAGTACTGCTCGAAGGCCTCGACGTCCTCGGGCTTGGGCGCCGACCAGTATGCGTAGAGCTTGTAGGCCACTGTTCTCCCTCCGTGGTTGGACTGCCGTCTCAGCCAACCAGGGCCGACCGCGGGCGCGGCTCCGTTCGCCGGCCGTCTTCGTCGAATCCCCAAGCCGGCGGACAGGCTGGCGACGCTGCCGCCGCGGGTTCGCCAAAGTTCGTGGCCGTGCTCGCCGGCTACGCCACTGCGATAACGCCCGAGGACCCCCTCGCCGGATTCGAGCTCGGCGAGCTCGAACCGCCGGCGCCGCCCGCGGGCTGGGTCACCGTCGAGATCCGCGCCGCCGCCCTCAACCACCACGACGTCTGGGCACTGAAAGGCTTCGGCCTCGGCGACGAGCAGCTGCCGATGATCCTCGGCTGCGACGCCGCCGGAGTCGATCCCGGCGGCAACGAGGTGATCGTCCACGCCCTCGTCGGCGACCCCGAGTGGCCGGGCGAGGAAACCGACGACCCGCGGCGGACGATCCTCTCCGAACGCCACCCCGGCACCCTCGCCGAGCGGATCTCGGTCCCCCGCCGCAACCTCGTTCCCAAGCCCGCCAGCCTCTCCTTCGCCGAGGCCGCCTGCCTGCCGACCGCCTACCTGACCGCCTTCCGCATGCTCTTCACCAGGGCCGCTCTGCGCCCCGGCGAGACCGTCCTCGTGCAGGGGGCGGGCGGCGGCGTCGCCACCGCCGCGATCATCCTCGCCGCCGCCGCCGGCGCCCGCGTCTGGGCGACCAGCCGCAGCGAGCGCAAGCGCCAGCTCGCCATCCGCCTCGGAGCCGACGCCGCCTTCGAGACCGGCGCCCGCCTCCCCGGCCGCGTCGACGCTGTCATCGAGACCGTCGGCGAGGCGACCTGGGGCCACTCCCTGCGCTCGGTGCGGAGCGGCGGCCGCATCGTCGTCGCCGGCTCCACCAGCGGCCCCAACCCGAGCGCCGACCTCCCTCGCCTCTTCTTCCGCGAGGTCTCGGTGATCGGCTCGACCATGGGCACCCGGGCCGAGCTCGAGCGCCTCATCGCCTTCCTCGACACCGCCGGGGCCCGCCCCCTGATCGACCGCACCATCCCGCTCGCCGAGGTCCGCACCGGCCTCGAGGCGATGGTCGCCGGCACCCTCCAGGGCAAGGTCGTCCTCGAGCCCTGAGGGCCGCGTTTCCGCGCCTGCTGCGCCCAAGTGAGGTTGCTCACAGTGTGAGCGCGTTCACAAACGCCTGCTCGCTTCTGCGAGATCGTTGGGGCGAACCCCAGAGAGCCCAGAAGAGCTAGGAGCAGTGAGCAGAATGCAGCACGAAAAGACCTGGACGATCACCAAGATTCGCGAGGGCGAGGCCGACGAGGTCACCACCGGCGTCACCCACTCCGAGGCCCTGGTCGCGATCCACCGCGCCATGCACGGCAATGCCGACGACGCGCTGATCCCCGCCCACGCCTCGGTCCACGAGCTTCCCCTCGCCGCCTAGCTCGTTTTTGGCGCTTTCTGCATCCCTGGGATGTAAAAGGCGCCAATTGCGGAGCGGCGCTCAGGCGAGCGCTGCGGCGTGCACCGCCGCGGCCTCGATGACGCGTTCCTGGTGCGGCTGCAGGTCCATGTAGCCCATGCCGCGGAAGGCCTCGATGTAGGGGTCTTCGACCGAGGTGTCGGAGCGCAGCAGGCCCTCGACCACGGCGGCCCCGCAGAAGGGGACGTAGGAGGTCGAGTAGCCGCCCTCGTGGATCGCCACCAGCTTGCCGTCGCAGGCGGAGTCGGCGAGGTCCATCATCACGTCGGTCATCTCCCGGTAGCCCTCACTGGTCACGCACATCATCGCCAGCGGATCCATCATGCTGGCGTCGAGGCCGGAGGCGATGACGACGATGTCGGGGTCATAGCCGGCGACCGCCGGCGCCACCACCCGTTCCAGCGCCGCCACGTAGGCGCCGTTGCCCGAGCCCGGCGGCAGCGGCACGTTGATGTTGAAGCCCTCGCCGTCGCCCTCGCCGGTGTGCTCGACCAAACCCGATTCGGCCGGGTAGAGGCCGTCCTGGTGAAGCGAGATCGTCAGCACCGAGGGGTCGTCGTAGAAGGCGTGCTCGGTGCCGTTGCCGTGGTGGACGTCCCAGTCGACGATCGCCACCCGCCCCACCCCGAGCTCCTGCTGCGCGTACTTGGTGGCGACGGCGATGTTGGCGAAGACGCAGAAGCCGCGGCCTTCGCCGGCCTCGGCATGGTGGCCGGGCGGGCGGGTCAGCCCGTAGGCGTTGTCGACCTCACCTTTCCAGACCGCCTCCAGGGTGCTGATCGCACCGCCGGTCGAGAGCAGGGCGATCTCGTAGCCGCCCGGCCCGAACGGCGCCAGCTCGCCGCCGTCGCCGCCGCCTTCATCGCTTTCGCGCTTCACCCGCTCGACGTACTCGGCGCTGTGGACGCGCTGCAGCTCCTCCTCGTCGGCGCGGCGGCCCTGGATCGGGACCGTCTGCCCGAGCAGGCCGGTGACGTCGAGCAGGTTGCGGAGCCGCCGCTTGGTCGCCGGGCTCTCGCCGTGCTGCTCGGGCTCGACCAGGCCGCCGGTGCTGAGGTAGGCAGAGCCGGTGCCGGTGTCGTGCCAGGCGTAGAGCTCGTTCCAGTGGAAGCCGGTGGCCATCGCCGCCCGAACGTATTCGGCCGCCACGCACCGCGCCGTGCCACGAAATTCGCGCCCTGTGGGAATCCCAAGGCCAACCGTTCGTCGTTTGTTGCCTCCTGGGCGACAAACGACGAACGGAGTCGGCCGACCAGGGCTCCACTAGCGCCGCCGCGGCGGGCGCGACGCTGAGCCGCGCCTCGCCGATTACACGGGGCCGGCAACGCCGGTTTCGTAGGCGAAGATCACCGCGTGGACGCGGTCGCGAGCGTCGAGCTTGGTCAGCACCCGCTTCACGTGCGTCTTCACCGTCGACTCCTCGATCGTCAGCTCGGCGGCGATCTCACGGTTGGAGAGGCCGCGGGCGATCAGCTCCAGCACCTCGCGCTCGCGCCGGGTCAGGTCCTCGAGCCGCGGGTCCTCACCGCGGGCGAGCCGCGGCTGGGCGACCATGCGGTCGATCACCCGGCGGGTAACCGAGGGCGAGAGCAGCGCCTCCCCCTCGGCCGTGCGGTGGACGGCGGCGATCAGCTCCTCTGGCGGGGTGCGCTTGAGCAGGAAGCCGCTGGCGCCGGCCCGCAGGGCGCCGTCGATGTAGTCGTCCTCCTCGAAGGTGGTGAGGATCACCACCTTGGCCGCGGGTACGGCGGCGAGCAGCTCGGCGGTGGCGGCGATGCCGTCGACGTCGGGCATCCGCACGTCCATGAGGACGACGTCGGGCCGGGCGGCCGGCGCCCGCCGCACCGCCTGGCCGCCGTCCTCGGCCTCGGCAACCACCGCGATCGAGGGGTCGCTGGAGAGGACCGAGCGCAGGCCGGTGCGCATCAGCTCTTCGTCGTCGACGAGCATCACCCGCACCTTTTCGCCGCCACCGCTCACGGCTGCCGATCGTAGGGAAGGACGGCGCGGAGGCGGAAGCGGCCGCCCTCGCGCCCGGCTTCGAGACTGCCGCCGGCGAGGGTCGCCCGCTCGCGCATGCCGACGATCCCGAGGCCGCCACCCGGCCGCACGGTGATGCCACCCGGGCCGAGGCGGTTGACCACCGTCAGCACCACCTCCTCGGGCCCGCGCTCGAGCGCCACCTCGACCGGCCCGGCGCCGTGGCGGACCGCGTTGGTGAGCGCCTCCTGGGCGATCCGGTAGGCGGCCCGGCCGACCGCCGCCGGCGGCTCGCCCTCGCCGCTCACGCGCAGGGCAACCTCTACCCCGGCCAGCCGCTGGGTCTCGACCAGGTCGGCGATCCGCTCGATCCCCGGCGCCGGCGAGCGCGCCGCCGGCTCGTCCTCGCGCAGGGCGCCAACGATCCGGTCGATGTCGTCGATCGTCTCGCGGGCGAGGCTTTCGATCGCGTCGACCGCGGCCCGCGAGCGCTCCGGGTCGCTCTCGCGGAGCACCCGGGCGGCGCCGGCCTGGACCAGGATCGTGTTGATCGCGTGGCCGGCCGAGTCGTGCAGCTCACGGGCGAGCCGGTTGCGCTCGTCGGCGATCGCCAGCTGCTGCTCGCGCCGCCGCCGCTCGCGGCCTTCTGCCATCCGCTCGCGGCGGGTGCGCAGCCGGTCGCCGATCACCAGCCCTGCCGCGAGCATGAAGGCGATGGAGACGAAGTCGCCAGCCCTGGTCGAGAGCCCGAGGGCCGCGGCGGCGGAGAGGGCGAGGAAGGCCACCGCCGTGGCGCCGACCACCGCGCCCCAGCCGCGCCCGGCGCGCTTCGGGTCGCGGGCGAGGGTGAAGAGGGCGACGGCGACCGCGGCCGGGGCGTGGACCGCGTAGCCGAGCGCCAGCAGCGCCACGCTCCCGGCCAGCGTCACCCCGAGGACCGGCCAGGGATGGCGGCGGCGGGCGAGCAGCGGCAACACCGTCACCAGGACCAGGAAGAAGCCGAGCGCGTCGGGCTTGGTGGCGGCTGCGTGGAATTCGCCGAAGCCGCGACTGCCGTACTGGGCGAGGGTGAACCAGAGGACTGCCAGGGTCACCCCGGCGTCGATCAGGAAGGCGCGGCGCGATTTGCAGGGCGCGGGCACCTGCAGAGGGTATGGCCGCTCGGGCCCTGCCAAAACCCCCCGCGGGAGGGAGGTCTCTACCCCGCCGGGAGGAGGCCGAAGCTCATCCCGGCGGGCGTTTCGGCGCCGCCGCGGCGGCCGTAGCGTCCTCGCCATGACCGAACCGAAAGGAGCACGACCATGGCAACCTTGCTGACCGGCGCCCTCGCCCTGATCCCCGTCGCCGACTGGCACCACGGCGGCGGCTGGTGGTTCCTCGGCCCCCTCTTCTGGATCCTCGTCGTCGTCGGGATCGTCTTCCTCCTGCGCCGCAGCCGCTGGTGCGGCCCGCGCTACTGGGGCCCGGGCCACCACAACCACCGCGAGAGCGCAACCGAGCTGCTCGAACGCCGCTTCGTCGAAGGCGAGGTCTCGATCGACGAGTACCGCGAGCGCCGCTCCATCCTCGACCCGCCACAGGGGAGCTAGGCGGCGGCGATCGGCGTCCCCGCCAGCGACGAGGTTGCCTTTTCCGGCGATATGCGATGGAAAAGGCAACCTCATGGGAGGTGTGCGACGGGAGCCGGGCGCTCAGCCGCCGGCCGCCGTCCGCGCGAGCTCGATCGCGCCGATCACGCCGGAGCGCGGGCCGAGCGCGGGCGGCACCACGTATTGCTCGATCCCCTCGCGCAGCAGCGGCGCCTCGATGTAGCCGCCGATCGCCTCCGGCAGCCGCTCGCGGACCAGGTCGAGCAGGCCCGGCGCTGCGCCGACCCCGCCGCCGAGGACGATCCGTTCCGGCGAGAGAACGAGGACGAGGTTGGCGAGGCCGAGCGCCAGGTAGTCGGCCTCGAGCTCCCAGGCCTCGGGCCGGTCGAGCTCCTCACCGGGAGAGCCCCAGCGCTCGCGCAGGGCGGTGCCGGAGGCGAGGCCCTCGAGGCAGTCGCGGTGAAAGGGGCAGGAGCCCGGGAAGGGGTCGCGGTCGCGGTCGTGCGGGACCAGCATGTGGCCGAGCTCGGGGTGGACGAGGCCGTGCAGGGGCCGGCCGTTGGCGACGACGCCGCCGCCGATCCCGGTGCCGACGGTGACGTAGGCGAAGCTCTCGACCCCCGCCGCCGCGCCCCAACGCCCCTCGCCGACGGCGGCTGCGTCGACGTCGGTCTCGAAGGCGATCGGGAGGTCGAGGCCGGCCCGAAGCATCGAGACCACGTCGGTACCGGCCCAGCCCGGCTTCGGCGTCGTCGTGATCCGTCCCCAGCCGGGTGAGGAGGGATCGAGATCGACCGGGCCAAAGCAGCCGACCCCGAGCGCGCTCACCGGCCCGCTGCGCCGGAAGAACTCGACCGCCCGCCCGATCGTCTCCGCCGGCGTCGTCGTCGCGAAGCACTCCAGCCGCTCGACCGTGCCGCCGCCGTCGCCGACCGCGCAGCGCCAGCGGGTGCCGCCGGCCTCGATGCCGCCGAGGGTCACGCGTCCAGCGGGTGCAGCTCGCCCCGAGCCAGCGCCTCGGTTCGCAGGTGGGCGATCGCCAGGTACTCCGGCGACTGGACCATCTCGAGGAAGGCGGCGCGGCTCGGGTACTCGATCAGCAGGACCAGGTCCCAGGAATCGGAGCCGATCGCGACCGGCGCCGCCATGCCCTGGAAGACGACCCGGCCGCCGACCCCGTCCAGCAGCGGCAGCACCGCCTCGCCGTATTCGGCGTAGCGCTCACGCCCACCGTCCGCCCTGAACGCGAGCAGGTTCAGCATCGTCACCGGGCCCTCCTCGGCCCGGGCGACGAGATCGGCGAAGCCCGCCTCGTTCGGGACCTCCGGTCCGCTCCCCTCCATCGCGCCATTATCTCCGAGACGGATACGGCGTCCAGCCCGGCGCGGCGAACGGGCGCGCCTGGCGCCAGACGGTCCGCTCGAGCCGCGCCGCCAGCCCGCCCATGTCCTCGCAGCAGGCGCGGACCAGGTCCTCGGCGCTCGAGCCGGGCCCGAGAGCGAGTGAGGCGGCGACCCCCAGCAGCTCCTCCTGGGTCAGCGCCAGCGCGGTGCGGTCGCGGGCGGGGACGGCGGCGAGCGCGACCGGCTCGCCCCCGGGGCAGAAGCTGCCGAAGCGCGAGACGTAGACGAGCACCTCGTCGAAGGCGGCCTCGGCCTCCTCGACCGCGAACGGGGCCCGCAGGCGGCCGAGCCAGTAGGTGACCTCCGACCAGGTCAGCTGCGTGAACTGGTTGGGCGTAGCCCAGAGCACGGTCGCCGCCACCTCGGTCCCCGGGCTGGGGAAGACCGTCGCCGGCATCGAGCCGTAGACGGCGACGGTGGCGGCTGGGCCGACGTCGAAGTCGCGCAGCCAGCCGGTCAGCGCCAGTACCGCCCGGTCCTCGGGGTCGTCGAAGTGGGCGAGCTTTCGCTCCAGCGCCTCCGGTGCCGCATTGGAGCCGATCGCCAGCAGCGGCACCCGGCCGGCGGCAGGGTCACGGTAGCGCCCGATCAGCCGCTCCCGCTCCAGC
Organism: Solirubrobacterales bacterium; assembly: GCA_036489595.1. GTDB lineage: Bacteria > Actinomycetota > Thermoleophilia > Solirubrobacterales > 70-9 > VAYN01. The sequence continues at coordinate 408 of DASXFL010000145.1, read as the reverse complement.
TCGGCCAGCGAGGAGAGCAGGCGAACCTCGCCCCGGAGCTCGTAGGAGCCCGGCGGCCGCGCCCACGGGTAGCCGAGCGCGTGCTCGAGCGCCGCCGGCTCGAACGGTCGCGGCGGCACCGCGCCGACGAAGGACGCGACCAGCTCGCGGAACTCGCCGTCGGCGAGCGCCAGTCGCGCCAGCAGCTCCGGCTCCTCGATCGGCGGCCACCCCGACATCGCGCCAGGCTAACCGGCCGCTCCCGGCGGCCGCCCCGCGCCGGCCGCCGCCGCGCCACCGCGCCGTGGTTCGCCGCACCGGCGAAGGTCCCAGAGCCGAATTGGACCGAGTGTCCGCCGCCGATGCCCGATGATGCCTGGATGACCACCTCAGACTCCAGCACCGCCAAGCCACTCGACCGCGCCCGCA
>DASXFL010000128.1:0-1513 GCA_036489595.1 Solirubrobacterales bacterium | reverse complement strand
ATCGCAGCCTGCTCGCTGTTGAACCCGTTGAGGAACCCCTGGCCAGTCTGCTGGCCGGCCGGCTGCAGCCACGTGCTCGCCTGCGCGGAAGCGGCCTGCACGCCGCTGGCAAGCTTCCCGGTCGCGTCGGCGACGCTGGTCGCGCCGAGGCCGAGGTTGAAGCCAGCGCCGACCGCAGTACCCAGCGCGAGCCCGGCCGCCCCTGCCGCGAGCACCGCGACAAGGCCGGTGCCGATCCCGAGCTCGCCGAGCACGCCAGCCGCCGCCCCGGCGATGCCCTCGCCGAACCCGGCCGCGAGCGAGCCGCCGAGCGAGATACCCGCCGCGTTGGCCAGCGGCAGTCCCTCGGCTTCGATCCCGCCGAACACTCCCGCGAGCCCGAGCGCTTCACCGCCGCCCAGGCCGCCAGTGAAGCCCGCTGCGGCCTCGCCGCCCCACGCGGTCCCGGCCGCCGCCGCCCCGGCAGTGCCCTCTCCGCCGATCGTGACGAAGGCCGCCGCGAGGCCGAGCGAGTCCGTGCCCGTCAGCGCGGTACTGAACGCGCCGGCGGCCTCGCCGCCCCAGGACGTGCCCGCGGTCGTGGCCTCGGCGGTCCCTTCGCCCTCGATGGTCCCGAAGGCCTCGGCGAGCCCGGCCGTTACCCCCTCGCTGAACGCCGTCGTGAACGCGGTAGCCGCCGAGGTCCCGGCTGCCGTCCCGGCAGCGGTCCCCTCAGCCGTCTCCTCAGCCGTGGTCGAAGCGCCGCCGAGCAGCCCCTTGACCTGGTTGACCACGCCGGTTACCGCGGAGACGCCCTTCGAGATCGTCCCGATCGTCTTGATGGCCAGGAAAAGGCCGGTCAGCGCCTCGATCTCGCCTGGCGACAGGGAGCCGAGGATATCCAGGACATTCGACACGCCGTCGAACGCCAGGGGCGACATGTCCTGGCTGGCCTTGGCCGCGTTCTCGAGCAGGTTCTCGAGGTCCTTGCCGTCGGACTCCAGCGTCTTGACGTTCGACGGGCTGAACACCTTGGAGAAGAAGTCTTCCAGGCCGCCGGCCTTGACGCCCTTCGCCCAGGTATCGAAATCACCCGCTAGCGTCGGGATATCGGAGAGTAGCTTATCGATATCAGGCGCGAACGTCACGAACAGGTGAGCCAGCCCGTCGCCGATGCTCCCGGCAGCTTCACCGAAATCGGTCAGCGCGTCCTCGCCGGTCTGGCCGAAAGTGGCCGAGAACTTGTCCCAGAACGGGTTCTGCAACGCGGTCTGCGCCTGCGAGCCGAGCGCCTGGATCGCGTTCGCGCCATCGTCGACCAGCGGCTTCAGCAAGCCCATATTGCTCGTCACGGTCTGCAGCCACGGCGTCAGCGCGCCCTCGACAACAGGCTGCTCCGCCAGCTCGAAGCTCTTCCACCCCGCCGACACAGCCGTCAGCTGGGTAGCGAGTTCCTTCTCGCTGGGCGTCAGCCCGGCGAGCGCCGTCTGCTCGGCCTTCAGCGCCGAGGCGCGCCCGGCATCGGTCGTCGCCT
>DASXFL010000108.1:0-8381 GCA_036489595.1 Solirubrobacterales bacterium | reverse complement strand
GGAGTCGATCGGGCCACCCGCCTCGTTGGTGAAGACCAAAGCCGTCGGGTCCTGGTTGGGCCGCATCGCCAGATGCGCCTCCGCCCTTGCTGCGAGCGAAGCGGAGAGGCGCACGTCCCGCTTTCCGTGCCTCGACTTCGGCGGGACGATGCGGCCCTTTACGAACGCCCGACGAATGCAGACCTCGGGCGGGCCATCGTCGAGCTGGAAGTGCAGCCGCTGTAGTCCGATCGCCTCGCTGATGCGAAGGCCGGTGCCGGCGAGCAGCTCGAAGAGGAGGCGGTGGCGCTCCGGCGCCATCGTGAGAAGGGCCGCGAGCTGGTCCGGGCTGAAGACCTTGGCATCTTCGATGGCGGCCGCGGCCGCCCCGCGATGGGGAAGCGGCAAGCCCTGTGCGGGGTTGTGGCGGATCAGGCCCTCGCGCTTCGCGGTCGCGAGAGCTGCCCGCAGTGGATTCACCGCATTCGCGATCGTGCGGTCGCTGAGCATCTTCCCCTGCTCGTTCTCGTCGGCGAGCCAGTCGAGGAAACGAGCGAGGCCATAGGTCGTGACCTCAGCGAGCTTCAGGCGCCCGGAGAAATAGCGGTGGGCATAGGCCCTGATGAGGCGGCGGTATTCCTCGCGGGTGCTGTCGCGGAAGCCGCGCCGACCCTGCCCGCGATAGCGCTCGACCCATTCGTCGAGGTAGCGCAGGAACGGAATGGTCGCGCGTGGCGGCAGCTCGCCCCGGTCGCGATCGGTTTCGCTCTCGCGCTTGAGCCGTCGCGCCTCGTCGTAGGTGCGGGCGCTTCGCTTGCGCTGTCTGCCGGCGACGGTGATCACGGCGACGTAGCCGATCGTCGCGCCGCGCCCGTCGATCCGCTTGAAGACGCCGGGCGTCTTGGTCTTGCGGAGCCTGCGCGGATCGCCGCAGGCTGGACGTTCCTTCAGAGCGGAACTACCCTCGGAGTTGCTCATGAGTCACACCTCGTGAGCCGGGGGCGGGCCGTTTGCGCGGCGCCGCCCCGATTTGCGTTGTCGACAAGACGTTACATGGACTGGACCCGGTTCCCAAGGCCGTGATTGCGGCTCGCGCTGCGGTTCGTTCCGCAGCTCCGCCTGCGGCTCCTCCTGCACTTCCGGCTGCGGCTCCTCCTGCGCTTCCGCCTGTAGCTCCCACCGACTCTAGAGAGGAGGGCGTGGAAACCGCTTGAGCAGTCGGTCCTCGAGCTTCGCGGCCGGCTGACTTCTATCCCGAGGTTTCTCCTGCGGTTTCCGCTGCGGTTTCTGCCGTGGTTTCCGCTGCGGTTTCGCGGCCTTGCCTCCAAGCGGCGCGGAAAGCCGCTTGGGACCTGGCATCGCGCAGTTAGCATTTCGGTGACTTCTATCCCTGTGTCTGCTCCTTTGATGCTGGGCGATGGCGATGGTTCTCGCGGGCCGCCCCGCCGCCGCCAGCCTCGTCTCCGCTCTGCCGACCTTCGCTTGTTGCGGCGATTCGCCGCACGGCTCGCTTTGCTCGCCCGGCCTCCTCCGCGCGCCGGATCGAGCATTGCTCTGCTCAGTGCCCGTGGCCGCGGCGAAGAGCTCGATCGCCGTCAGGCCCTCCGTGCGATAGCTCAGCGTCCGGAGGAGGCCGTCAAGCAGTTCGTCGTAAGGAACTCCAAGGGAGCCGGCCAGCTCGACGAGGGTGTCGCTCCGGGCGACCCGTTCGCCTCGCTCAAGCTGCCCGACGGCGGTCCGGTGCAGATCGGCCCGCATCCCCAGCACTTCCTGGGAGATATCGCCCGCCCGGTTGCGGCAGTAGGAGAGGTTGGCCCCGAAGCGAATGGCGAACGAGCCTGCACCGCCTCTCTTCCTCCCAATCTGCTCGCGCAGGGCTGCAAGCGCGTCGTGCTCGAAGACGACGCGCTCGTACCCCTCTTCGTGGTCGCTGGCCTCGGCTAGCTCGCATGCAAGGCGTCTGACCTCACCGTCGGGGACGATCTCGCCCTCGTCGAGGCCGGCGATCAGCCGCCCAATAGGCGGCGGCGTCGGTGCGCCAGCGGCCGGCGTTGGGATGCTCGGGATGGGTGTGAAGGTCGTCCTCGCGTCCGGCCTTGCAGTCGACGATCGCGCGACTTGGGTAGCGCCGTTGCCTGTCGCTGAGGGCGAGGGCGACGGGGTCGCCGCCGCCCGTAGGATCGGAATCAGCCATGAGGAGCTGCGGCTCCCTGTGGTTAGGCGGCCGCTTGCGTGTCAGCGCAGCGGGTCGCTGCTCCTGGAGGGAACGCAGGAAGTTCCCCGGCGACGAGTTGTAGAACCCCGCCGCCCGGGTCCCGAAATGCGTTCACCTTCCCTCTCGCAGCCGTAAGTGGGACTCGAAGGCCCATCTCAAGGCCTTCGCGCGAAAACGGTCCGCGACCTCACCTGCGCCACGGCCTTTTTCGAGCCTTCCGAGAGAACCGCCGAACCCCGCGATCCCGCTTCCCAAGCGGAATCCCGCGAACGCGCCCGACAGGATTTGAACCTGTGACCTTCGGTTTCGTAGACCGACGCTCTATCCAGCTGAGCTACGGGCGCTGGAGGGGCGGGTGGCCCCGAACGGGCGATTCTAGTTGTTGATCGGGGTCGCCGAGCCTTCGGGGGCTTGGTTGGGAACCTGGGGGGCGGCTTTTTGGCCGGCAAGGATGGCGGCGGTGGAGCCGGCGGCGCCGGCGAAGAGGGCGAAGAGGGCCCAGGCGGAGCCGGTGTCGTCGAGGCCGAGGGCGGAGTCGATGGAGATGGGGCCGGGGCCGCCGTCGACGAGGATGAGGAGGGCGGCGATCAGGGAGAGGTTGAACTCGTAGCCGCCTTCGGTGTTGAAGAAGCCTTTTTGAAGGTGGACCTTGCGGATCGCGGTGATCATCGTGGCGATGAGGGCCGCGGCGGCGGCTGGGGTCAAGGCGCCGAGGGCGACGCCGAGGCCGCCGAAGGTCTCTGCCGAGCCGGCGGCGATCGCGTTCCGCTTGCCCGGACGCATCTCCAGCTTCTCCATCATCTGGGCGGTGCCCTCGGGACCGGGGCCGCCGAACCAGCCGAACAGCTTCTGGGTGCCGTGGGCGACGAACAGGCCCCCGATCAGGAAGCGGCCGAGGAGCTTTGCGATGCGCATGGCCCCCGGCTACCCGGCCGCGGCGGACCGGTAACCGCGGAAACCTCTTAGGACTCGACCGGCGCGATCTTGCGCACGTGCCAGCGGATCGTCGCGGTGGCGACCGTCGCCCCCTCCCCGTCGCTGAGCTCGACCTCGCACGGGAACTCCACCACGCCCTCGCTGTCGAGCGTCGCCAGCGCCTCGGCGGCGGGCACGCCCAGCCGCGCCCGCGCCGTAACCTCGCCCTGAGCCACCTTCTCGTAGGAGATCTCGGCGCTCCGCGCCAGCGGCCGCACCTCGCCCATCCGCTCGGCGAAAGCCCCGACGAAGGCCGCCCCGGACGCGGTCTCGGCCGCCGTGAACAGCGCCCCCGCGTGCTGCGAGCCGACGTGGTTCTTCAGCTCCGGCTTGTCCGGGAGCACCACGGTGGCCTCACCGGCGTCGATGCTCTCGATCCGCAGCTCGAGGAAGCCGACGAACGGCACCACCTGGCTCATGCCCTTGGCGATCAGGTCGAAATCGGTCACCGAGCCACCCTAACCGAGGGCGCCTCAGCGGCCCTCGAACTTCGCGTGCCCCGGGCCGCCGTGCTCGAGGAAGGTCCGGACCGCATTCTGCAGATCCTCGGTCGCGAACAGCTCCGCTGCCTCGATCCGAATCGTCTCGTCGGCCGCCGGGATCCCTCCTTCGCGGAAGCGCTTCAGCACCCGCTTCGTCATCGCGTGCGCCTTCGTCGGCCCCGCCGCCAGCTCCTCGGCCAGCGCCCGCGAGCGGGCCCCGAACTCGTCCTCGGGATAGAGTTCGTTGACGACCCCCCAGCGCTCGAGCTCCTCCGCCGGGAAGATGTCGCCGCTCATCACGAACTGGCGCGCGCGCCCCGAGCCGGCGCGCTCCGCCAGGCGCTGCGTCCCGCCCATCGACGGGGTCAGCCCCACCACCTTCTCGACCAGGCCGAAGCTCGCCTTCGGGCTCGCCACGATCAGGTCGCAGGCGAGGGCCAGCTCGAAGGCCGCGGTCAGGGTCAGCGCGTGCGCCGCGAACACCACCGGTGCCGGCAGCTCTTCGACCGTCGCCACCAGTGCCAGCAGCTCGACCCAGAGCGCCGCCCCGGTCTCCGGGGTCAACCCGGCGAAGACGTCGACGTCGACCCCGCCCGAGACCGCCCGCCCTTCGGCCCGCACCAGCAGCGCCCGCGGCGGCTCCGCCGCCAGCTCGTCCAGTGCCGCCTCCAGCCCCTCGATCATCCCCCGGTCGAACAGGTTCAGCGGCGGGCTGTCGAGCGTGAGCACAGCGAGGCCGCTCGGCTCGCGCTCGAGCCGGACGACCGAGCCGCCGCCGCCAGCGGCCCCGTCGCTCACTGCACCCGATGGACCTCGAACAGATTCGTCCCCAGTTCCTGTTCCGGCAGCCCGGCGACGATTCCGACCAGGTCGCCCGGGTCGGCGATCCCGTGGTTGCAGGCGAGCGCCGCGCAGCTGCGCAGCAGGTGGCGGATGTCGCCGTCGTGCTCGCTCAGGACCGCGGTCACCCCGGAGAGCAGGTTGAGCCGGCGCACCGTCTCGATCCGGGGGCTGATGGCCAGGACCGGCACGTTCGGCCGGTGGGCCGAGAGGATGCGGGCGGTCCGCCCGCTGGTGGTCGGCACGATCAGCGCCCGCAGGCCGAGCCGGTAAACCGCCCCGACCGCGCTCTGGGCGACCGAGTCGGCGACTTCGGTGGTGTGCTGGTCGGTGCGGGAAAACAGCCACTCGCCGTAGGGCAGGTCGGGCTCGGTGGCGCGGGCGATCCGGTCCATCACCTGCACCGCCTCGACCGGGTGCTGGCCGACCGCGGTCTCCTCGGAGAGCATCACCGCGTCGGTGCCGTCGTAGATCGCGTTGGCGACGTCGGTCACCTCGGCCCGGGTCGGCCGCCGCGCGGTTACCATCGAGGCCAGCATCTGGGTGGCGGTGATCACCGGCTTCGAGTGGCGGCCGGCGGCGCGAATCAGCTGCTTCTGCAGGATCGGCACCTCAGCCAGCGGCACTTCGATCCCGAGGTCGCCGCGGGCGACCATGATCCCGCTGGTCGCCTGCTCGACGATCTCCTCGACGTTGGCCGCCGCCTGCGCCCGCTCGATCTTGGCGATCAGCGGGATGTCGGAGCCGAGCGCGTCGAGCCGGTTGCGGACCGGGACCAGGTCGGCAGCGGAGGAGACGAAGGAGACAGCGAGCAGGTCGATCCCGTTCTTGGCCGCGAACTCGGCCCAGCCGAGGTCGGTCTCGGTCGCCGCCGGCAGCTCGACCCCGCCGGGGATGTTCATCCCCTTATGCGAAGAGAGGGTGCCGCCGACCTCGACCTCGGCGAGGACGCCCTCGTGGTTGGGCCGGGCGACCCGCAGCCGGATCGCGCCGTCGGCCAGGTAGACGAGCTCGTTCTCCTGCAGAGCGGTGACCCCGGGCCAGGAGACCGGGATCGTCTCGCCGTCGCCCTCGACCTCGCGCGGCGTCAGGGTCACGTGCATCCCCGTCTCCAGCTCGGCGAAGTCGTCGCGGATCTGGCCGATCCGCAGCTTCGGCCCAGGCAGGTCGCCGAGCACCGCGACCTCGCGCCCGACCGTCTCCGCGGCCTCGCGGATCGTCGCGATCACCTCGGCCTGTTTGTCGGGGCCAGCGTGGGAGAAGTTGAGGCGGAAGACGTCGGTGCCGGAGGCGATCATCTGCTCGAGCACGCCGCGCTCCCAGCTCGCCGGGCCGACCGTGGCAACGATCTTGGTGCGGCGATCGAGGTGGGCGCTGACCTTGTTGATGGGTGGTGGAAGGTTCACTGGGTGGAATCTAGAGAGGAAGGGCTGTCGGTTCGGTGAATCGGGTGTGAGCGACCTCACAAACACCCGATCGGCGGGTGTGAGACCTTGGCACGAACCGGTGCAAACGTACCGCGCGGAGGAGCAGCTAATGACGACGATCGCCACCGAGACCGGGACCGAGGGCACCGAGGCGCCCGCAACGAGCGCGCTGGTCGGCACCGCGCCGCCCTCGCCTGCCGGCCCGGTCGACGAGGCCGCCCGCGCCTGCCTCGCCGAGCCACCCAGCATCCCCCAGCGGCCGCTGCTGCAGAGCCTGCGCTTCAGCCAGCGGCAGATCGAGTTCGTGTTCGGGGCGCGGCGCCGCTACGGCGAGGTCTTCCGGATGCGGGGGATCGTCTCCGGAGGCCCGGTCATCACCAGCCACCCGGACCACGTCCGCTCGCTCTTCACCGCCAAGCCCGAGCTGGCGCCTTCGCTGACCAAGGAGTCGCCGCTGCGGCCGATCGTCGGCCCCAACTCGGTCCTGACCGCGGTCGGCCCGCGCCACCTGCGCCAGCGCAAGCTGCTGCTGCCACCGTTCCACGGCGAGGCGATCGAGGCCTACGCGCGGGCGATCACCGAGGCGACCGAACGCGAGATCGACGGCTGGCCGCTCGGCGCGCCGTTCGAACTGGCGCCGCGGATGCAGGCGATCACCCTCGACGTGATCATGGCCGGGATCTTCGGGGTCGAGGGACGGCCGGCGGCAGGCACGCCGGAGGCGCGGCTGCGCGCCGCAGTGAAGCGCTTCGTCGCCGACTCGATGCGGCCGGGGGCGAGGCTGAGCGAACTGATGCACCTCGGGCGCGAGGAGCCGAACTGGCTCCTCGACCTGGTGCTGACCCGGCTCGACCGGCCAACCTACGAGGTGATCCGGGCGCGGCGCCGGGCCGAGCTCGGCGAGCGCCACGACATCCTCAGCCTGCTGCTGCAGGCGCGGACCGAGGCCGGCGAGGCGCTCGACGACAAAGAACTGCGGGACGAGCTCCTCACCCTGGTCCTGGCCGGCCACGAGACCACCGCCAACTCGCTGGCCTGGGCCTGGGAGCGGCTGCTCCGCTTCCCCGACGCGCACGAGGCGCTGCTGGCCGCGGTCCGCGACGACGACGGTGCCGAGGAGCGGGTCGAGGCGACGATCATCGAGACGATGCGCTCGCGGCCGGTGATCCCGCTGATCGGCCGCCGCGTTGCCGTCCCCTGGCAGCTCGGCGAGCTCGGGGTCGACGCCGACACCCCGGTCGGGATCAGCATCCTCCTCCTTCACCACCGCGAGGACCTCTACCCCGACCCCTACTCCTTCCGCCCCGAGCGCTGGCTGGACCGCAAGCCGGGCACCTACGAGTGGATCCCCTTCGGCGGAGGAATACGCCGCTGCCTCGGCGCCGCCCTGGCGATGGCCGAGCAGCGCGTGGTCCTCACCGCGATGGCCCGCCGCCTCGACCTCGAAGCCGCCGACCCGGCTCCCGAGCGCGCCCTTCACCGCAACGTGACGATGATCCCCGCGCGCGGCGCAACCGTGGTGCTCCGCAACCGCCGCTAAGGCGGGATAGCGGAGAGGGAGGGATTCGAACCCTCGAGAGAGCTTGCGCCCCCTACTCGCTTAGCAGGCGAGTGCCTTCAGCCACTCGGCCACCTCTCCGGGCACTGGGGGTCGATTGTAAGTATTGACCGTCGATCGCGTGGATAGTCTCGTCCGGTGGCCCGGCCGAGCAGTCAGACGCACGAGCGCTACGAGCGGATCTTCGAGCAGGTGGAGGCGCCGTTCGCCTTCGTCGACCTCGAGGCGATGTGGGCGAACGCGGCGGAGATGCTGCAGCGAGCCGGCGGCAAGCCGATTCGGGTCGCCAGCAAGTCGATCCGCTGCCGGGAGCTGCTGGAGCAGATCCTGCGCCGCGACCCCGGCTTCCGCGGGCTGATGACCTTCACCCTGCCGGAGACGCTGTGGCTGGCCGAGCAGGGATTCGACGACCTCCTGCTTGCCTACCCGACCGCCGACGTCGGCGCGCTCGAGGCGCTGGCACTGCGCTCGGCGGCGGACCCCGACCGGGCGCCGATCGTGCCGGTCGATTGCAGCGAGCACCTCGACGCGATTCAGTCGGTGCTCGGCACCGACGCGCCGCCGGTCCGCGTTTGCATCGACGTCGACGCCGGCTGGTGGTGGCTCGGCGGCCGGGTCAAGGTCGGGCCGAAGCGCTCGCCGCTGCGGACGCCAGAGCAGGTGGTCGAGCTGGCGCGGGAGATCGAGAGGCGGCCGCAGATCGAACTGGACGCGCTGCTCGCCTACGAGGGCCAGATCGCCGGCGTGCCGGACCGGCCGCCGCAGCGGCTGCGGGGGGCGATGATCCGCTTCATGCAGCGGCGCTCGGGGCGAGAACTGGCGCAGCGGCGCGGCGCGATCGTCGCCGCCCTTAACGAGTTCGTCGAGCTCGAAGTGGTGAACGGCGGCGGCACCGGCAGCCTCGA
>DASXFL010000066.1:0-29735 GCA_036489595.1 Solirubrobacterales bacterium | reverse complement strand
CGCACGTCGTCGCTGGTCTGGAGGCCAAGGGCGCGGTGTTCGTCGACGAGACCGACGAGGTGCCCGAGGGCGCCACGGTCGTGTTCAGCGCGCACGGTGTGGCGCCGTCCGTCCACGACGAGGCCGCGGCCCGCAACCTCCGCACCATCGACGCCACCTGCCCGCTGGTCACCAAGGTTCACGTCAGCGCCCGCCGCTTCGCCGCCGACGGCTACACGATCGTGATGATCGGCCACGAGGGGCACGAGGAGGTCGAAGGGACGACCGGCGAGGTGCCCGGCAGCATCATGCTGATCGAAACCGCCGAGGAGGTCGCCGACCTCGAGGTGCCCGCCCCCGACAAGGTCGCCTTCATCACCCAGACCACGCTCTCGGTCGACGAGACGGCGGAGGTGATCGCCGCTCTCCGCGCCAAGTTCCCGGCGATCGTCTCCAGCAAGTCCGACGACATCTGCTACGCGACCACCAACCGCCAGATCGCGGTCAAGCAGCTGGCCGCCGAATGCGAGCTGGTGCTGGTGATCGGCTCGACCAACTCCTCCAACTCGAACCGCCTGGTCGAGGTCGCGCGCGAGCACGGCGCCGACTCGCACCTGATCGACAACCACACCCAGGTCGAGGAGGCGTGGCTCGAGGGCGTCGAGACGGTCGGGATCACCTCCGGCGCCAGCGCCCCCGAGGAGCTGGTCGAGCGCCTCGTCGGCTTTTTCCGCGACCGCGGCGCCGAGGAGGTCTCCGAGCTGCGGACCGTCCACGAGGACGTCCGCTTCATGCTGCCGAAGGAGATCCGCGAGTAGCTCGCCGCCGGCTAGCTTTCCTCGCGCGCCGCGTAGCGGTTGTGCAGCATCAGGTCGTTGCCGTCGGGGTCGGTGAAGAGCGCCATCCGGCAGACGCCGGTGTCAAGCGTCTGGCCCTGGAAGGCGATGCCCTTGGCTTCGAGCTCCGAGCGAGTTGCCTCGACGTCGTCGACGTGGAGGGCGGGATGGGCGTTCTTCGAGGGCTGGAACTCCATGCCCAGCCTGGCCGGCTCCCAGATCCCGAAGCAGGTGTCGCCGACCCAGAACTCGTAATCGGCCTTCGGGTCCGGGCGCAGGCCGAGGGTCTCGACGTAGAAGGCGCGGCTGCGGTCGGCGTCGGTCGAGGGAACCCCGACGAAGTCGAGCTTGCTGATCATGAAATCGCTCCTCATCTAGAGTTGGGCGTGTGCGAAGCAGGCTAGAGACGCTGCTGCCAGCGCGAATCCGGGCCGCCGCGCTGATGCCGGCCGCCGTCCTCACCGTCCACCAGCTCCGCTACGAGCTCGCCTACGGCGGCCGCACCGACGCCAAGCTGGCCTCCCAGGGGCACGCCTACCTGGGCGCGCTGGCGCCGCTGGCGGCGATGCTGCTGGCGATCGCCGCCGGCGTCTTCATCGCCGGCCTCGCCCGCGCCCGCCGTGACGGCGAGGCGGGGGAGAGGGGTCGGCCGCTCCTGTTTGTCTGGGCGCTCGCTGTCGGCATTCTGCTCGGCATCTACGCCCTCCAGGAGCTCACCGAGGGGATGCTCGCCGCCGGCCACCCCGGCGGCATGCACGGCGTCTTCGTCAACGGCGGCCTTTGGGCAGTGCCACTGGCGGCGGCGCTCGGCGCGGTCGTCGCGCTGGCCCTGCGGGTTGCCGACGCCGCTAAGCGCTGGGCCGCCTCGCTCATCCGCAGGCAGGCCGCGCCGCCGCCCGCCCGCCCGCGCGGTGCGCTTCGCCCGGCACCGATCTTCGTGCCCGCACTGGCGCCGCTGGCGCTCGCCGCGGCAGGCCGGGCGCCGCCCGCCGCCGGTTTGGTCCTGAACCGCTAGCTCGCGACGCCGTAGGGCGCCGCGAGAGCGCCCACGACAAGGAGATACGAAATGAGCCGCGCCCGACTGGTGGCGCTGCTGGCCGCGTTCGCGCTGCTGGCGCCCGTCGCCGCTGCCTCCGCGCATGGCGGCAACCCCAACTACAGGTCGATCATCACCGGCATCTCGCCGCAGATGAAGAACGTCGAATGGGAAGTCCTCGACTACGACAGCTACATGCAGCTGCTCGACCAGCACGGCCACGAAGTCACCATCTATGGCTACTCCGGCGAGCCCTACGCGCGGATCCTCCCCAACGGCACGGTTGAGGTCAACAAACGCTCGCCCGCCACCTACCTCAACGACAACCGCTTCGCCGAAGTCACGGTGCCGCCGATCGCAAACGCCAAAGCGAAGCCGCTGTGGAAGAAGGTCGACGACTCCGGGACCTTCATCTGGCACGACCACCGCATGCACTACATGTCGCAGTCGCTGCCGCCCCAGGTCAAGGACAAGGGCAAGAAAACGAAAATCTTCGACTACCAGATCCCGATCTCGGTGGACGGCACCAGGGGCGACATCAACGGCACGCTCTGGTGGGTTGGGGCGGCCAGCACCTCGCCGGTCCCGTTCATCGTTGCCGGGATCGCGATCGTCCTCCTCGGCGGCGCCCTGGTCCTGTGGACGCGGCGACGGCGGCGCGAGGAAGGCGACGACGACCAGGGCGGTCCGGCCGGCTCGGACGGCGGGCCCGACGGCTCGGGCGGCGACGGCGAGCAGCCGGCCACCCGGCCCGACGACGCCGGAAAGGGCCCGGCGAAGCCGGCGACCGAGGCCTGGTAGCGGCTTGAAGCGGTTCTCGCGAGCGCTCGTCCTGGGGTTCGCCCTCGCCCTGCTGGCCCCGGCCAGCGCGCTCGCGCACGCGCGCCTCGAAGCGACCAGTCCGCCGCAGGGGGCGACGGTGAAGAAGGAGCCGGCGGCGGTCGTGTTCACCTTCGACGAGCCGGTCGAGGGCAACTTCGGCGCGGTGCGGGTCTACGACTCGAAGGGGGACAGGGTCGACGAAGGCGACGCCTTCCACCCGGGCGGCGACGGCCCGAAGCTCGGCGTCCACCTCGAGCCGGGCCTCCCTGACGGCAGCTACACCGCCACCTACCGGGTCGTCTCCGCCGACGGCCACATCGTCTCCAGCGGCTACGTCTTCTCGATCGGCAAGGCGGGTAGGGCGCCGACCCAGACCGTCTCCGAGCTGCTCGGCGGCCAGGGCAGCGGCCCGGTCACTGAGACTGCCTACGGGATCGCCCGCGGGATCGAGTACCTGGCGATCGCGCTCGGCTTCGGCGGCCTCGCCTTCCTGCTGCTCGTCTGGCGCCCGGCGCTGGCCGGGCTCAGCAGCGGCGGCACCGGCGAGCTCGAGCGCCGCTTCCTCGGGCGCCTGCGGCCCGTGCTCTGGGTTGCGGCGGCCCTTGGCGCCCTCGGCGCGGCTGCCGGCATCGTCCTCGAGGGCGCCGAGGCCGCCGGCGTCTCCGGCTTCGCGGCGCTGAAGTGGCACATCGTCGAAGAGACCCTGGGCACCCACTTCGGCACGATCTGGGGCTGGGCCTTCGTCGCCTGGGTCGTCTTCGCAACGGCCCTGCCGCTGTTGCTCGGCCGCCGCCGCTGCCGGATCGCGCTCGCCGTTCCGCTCGGATACCTGGTGCTGGCGCCCGTCCTCGCCGGCCACGCCTCGACCCAGTCCCCGGTCGGCCTCAACTTTCCGGTCAACGTCGTCCACGTCGGCGCGATGACGGTCTGGCTCGGCGGCCTGGCGACGCTGCTGCTGGTGCTGCCGGCGGCGACCCGGGCGCTCGAGCCGGCCGATCGCAGTCGCCTGCTCGCCGCCAATCTGAGTCGCTTCTCGCAGCTGGCGCTGATCATGGTCGGCGCGATCCTCCTCACCGGCCTGATCCAGGCCTACGTCTACGTCCGCCACCTCGACGACCTCGTCTCGACCGGGTACGGGCGCGCTGTCCTCGCCAAGTTCCTGCTGCTCCTCGTCGTCATCGGCTTCGCCGCCTTCAACCGCCGCCGCTCGGTGCCGGCCCTGCGGCGGATCGCCGAGTCCGGCGAGAGCCCCGGCCGCGCCGGGGTGATGCTGCGGCGGGCGCTGCGGGCCGAGGTGGCGCTGCTGCTCGTCGTCATCGGCGTCACCGCGGCGCTGGCCAGCTACGCCCCGCCGGTCTCCGCCCAGGGTGGCCCGTTCTCAGGCGAAGCGACGCTTGGCCCGACCCAGCTCGAGATCTCGGTCGACCCGGCGCGGGTGGGGGAGAACCAGATCCACGTCTACCTCTTCGACTCGAAGACCGGCGCCCAGTACACGAAGGGCAAGGAACTGAAGGTCACCGCAACCCTTCCCGACAAGGAAATCGGGCCGCTGACCCTCGAACCGCAGGTGGCCGGGCCGGGCCACTACATCGTCTCCGATGCCCTCCTCAACGCGCCCGGGAGCTGGCGGCTCGACTTCACCCTGCGCGTCTCCGAATTCGAACAGTTCGAAAAGTCGATCGAAGTGGGAATCGGGTGAGCGCGCTCTTCTACCTGCTGCCGGCGCTGCTTCTGCTGGCGGCGCTCCTGCTCGGACGCTACCCGGGCGAGCGACTGCTGCTGGCGATGGCCGCGAGGCGCCGCCCCCCGCTGCCCGGCGCTTCCCGCCGGCCCTCGACCCGGCTCGCCTTTCACCTCCCCCGACTGCCGCGCGGCGGCGCTCTGCTCGGCGCCGCGCTGGCCGGCCGGGCGCCGCCGTCGCCGCTCGCGCCGCGACCCGCCCCGGCGGGCGCGGCTCCGCCCGACGGCAATTCCGAACCAAGGAGCACGAAGATGCGACGAATCACGATCGCGGCCGCTGCCGCCGCCTGCGCGCTGGGTGCGCCGGCGGCCGCCCAGGCTCACGTCAGCCTGCACCCGAACGAGGTGCCGACGGAAGCCTTCGCCACCCTCGACATCCGGGTGCCGAGCGAGAGCGATACCGCCAACACGGTGAAGGTCCAGGTCCAGGTGCCGGAAGGCTTCGTCGACATCTCGCCCGAAGCGCTCCCCGAATGGGACGTGAAGGTGACGAAGACGAAGCTGGCGAAGCCGATCCAGAGCGACGACGGGCCGATCACCGAAGCGGTGAAGGAGATCGAATGGACGCCGAGCGGGGGAGCGAAGGGGATCCCGCCGGGACAGTTCAAGAACTTCCCGATCTCGACCCAGATTCCCGGCAAGCCCGGCCAGACCCTGACCTTCAAGGTCTTGCAGACCTACAGCGACGGCGAAGTGGTGCGCTGGATCGGCGATCCGGAATCGGAAAACCCGGCGCCGGAGATCGACGTCACCGCAGCCGGCGGGGTGCTCCAAGACGTCGCCGGCTCCGAGGCCGAGCCGCCGGCGCCGGGCGAAGCTAGCGGTGCCGAAGGCTCCGGCGGCGAAGCGTCCGCGGCGGGCGCAGCGAGCTCCAGCGCAGCGGGCTCCGGCTCCGGCGGCGCCAGCAAGGGCCTCGGGATCGCCGCGCTCGTCGTCGGCGCCCTCGGCCTGATCGCCGGCGCCACTGCCCTGGTCCTCTCGCGGAGACGCCCCGCGTGAGCTCCCTCTCCCATGAGGTTGCCCAATGGCCCGCTATGCGGGCCATTGGGCAACCTCTCCTAAGGGACGCCGGCCGCGAAGGCGATCGACCATACCCGCGTGCCCGCCACGGGGCGCACCGTGATCCGGTGCGCCCCGTGGCGCGGGTGCGAGGCGAGCTCGTAGAGGCCGGCGCCCGCCAGCTCGAGGTCGGGCAGCCGCTCGCCGTCGAGCTCGAGCGCGACCGTCCCGGTGCCCTCCAACGTCGCCGCGGCGCCGCCCGCGGCGTAGGAGAGCGTCAGCTCCTCGCCGTCCTCGCCGGCCGTCCAGGAGCGCTCCCATGAGCCACCCGGGAACACCTCCTCGCTCGGCGCCATCACCCGCGCGCCCGGGCCGTCGCTCGGCCGCAGTGGCGCCATCGGCGCCGGCAGCTCCCGCAGCGCGTCGAGCTCGCGCAGCTCGCCCTGGATCGCCTCCTCGGTCCCCAGGTATTCACCCTCGCCGAAATGGGCCCAGCTCAGCGCCCCGCCGAGCGACCAGAGGAAGAGGCTCGGCCAGCCTTCGCACCCGTAGTCGAACCACAGCGCCCGCTCCGCGTCCATCGCCACCGGGAACGACACACCCAGCCGCTCCAGCCCGGCCCGCAGCGGCTCCGGCTCCGCCCCGAACGGGAAGCGCGGCGCCTGCACGCCGATCACGCTCAGCCCCGCCTCGCGGTAGCGCCGGTGCCACTCCTCGACGTAGGGGAGGGTGCGGACGCTGTTCAGCTGGGCGAAGTCGAGGAAGTGGACCAGCGCCGGGCCGGCCGCAGTCAGGGCCGGCATCGACTCCGGTTCGCGGCCGATCCAGGTCAACCCGGTCGGCAGGTCGGGGGCGGCGATGTTGTCGCGCTCGGGTCGCACAGCGCGAAGTTATCCTGGCGGTGCCGCGATGAGCTTCCTGCCCTACGTACCGTTCGGGCACGCCCTCATCGCCAAGCAGGACCTGCCGATCCCCGCCTGGCTCTTCGCCTGGGCCGCCTCGATCGTCCTCATCGTCTCCTTCTTCGCCCTCTCGGCCGCCTGGCGGCAGCCGAAGTTCGAGCAGGATCGCTGGCGCCCCTCGGCGGCCTGGCTCTCGACCGCGCTGCTCAACCCGCTGCTGCAGATCCTCTGTGGCGCCCTCTCGGTCTTCCTCCTCTGCGTCGCCGCCTACAGCGGCATCCACGGCACCGAAGCGCCCGACCGCAACTTCGCGATCACCTTCCTCTTCGTCACCGCGTGGCTCGGCTTCCCCTTCCTCTCGGCCTTCCTCGGCGACGTCTTCCGCTTCTTCAACCCCTGGCGGGCGATCGGTCGCGTCGCGGGCGGCGGCTTCCGCCTGATCGCCGGCCAGCGTGCACCTCGCCTGCGCTATCCGGAGCGGCTCGGCCGCTGGCCCGCCGCCGTCGGCCTGCTCGCCTTCGTCTGGCTCGAGGTCGTCTACGGCTCCAGCGGCGGCGTCTCGGTCGGCCTCGACCCGCACGCGGCCGGCGTCGCCGCGCTCGTCTACAGCGGCTACACGCTGGCGATGATGGCCCTGTTCGGGGTCGAGGAGTGGTGCGCCCGCGGCGAGACCTTCTCGGTCTTCTTCGGGATGTTCTCGCAGCTGGCGCCGTTCGGGGTGGTCGACGGGAGGATCGGCCGCCGCCGGGCCCTCGCCGCCACGACTCACTGGGCGACAGTGCCCGGCTCGGCCGCAGTCGTCCTCGCCTCGATCGCCACCACCAGCTTCGACGGCGCCCAGGACGGCGCCTTCAAATCGGCGATCCAGAGCACGATGACAGCGGCCGAAAACATCGGCTTCAGCCCCCTCGACGCGCTCCGCTCGACCGACACCGCCTTCCTCCTCGCCACCTTCGCCGGGGTGGCGCTGGTCTACGCGCTCGGGGTCCGCGGCATGCGCTCGGTCCCCGGCGCGCCGCCCTTCAAGACCCTCTTCCGCGGCTTCGCCCACACCCTGATCCCGATCGCCCTCGCCTACCTGATCGCCCACTACTTCAGCCTCTTCGTCTACCAGGAGCAGGCCCAGTTCACCTACCTGCTCTCCGACCCGCTCGGCACCGCGACCACCAACCTCTTCGGCACCGCCGAAGCCGGCATCGACTTCAAGCTTCTGAGCCCGAACTTGATCTGGTACGTCCAGGTCGCCTCCCTGGTCACCGGCCACGTCCTCGGCCTCACCCTCGCCCACGACCGGGCGCTGGTCTACTGGAAGGACTACCGCCGGGCCTCGCGCTCGCAGTACTGGATGCTGGCGGTGATGGTCGCCTTCACCTGCTTCGGCCTCTACTTGCTCTCGGTGGGGAACGGGTGATGGCGCCGCTCACCCAGACCGCGACCGCGGCGACCGCCCTCGCCCTCCCCCTCGCTCACATCGGCCACTGGCTCTGGTGCTTCTACCTGATCCCGGTCCTGATCGTGGTCGGCGGCATCGTCTACACCACCCGCGCCGACAAGCGCCGCGAAAAGAACGAGCGGAAGCGCTAAGGGCGAGGCTGTTAGAGGATCTCGGCGAGGCGCCGCTCGAGCGCGGCCGAGACCTCGTCGCGGACTGGGCCCTCGGCCAGCCGTTCGACCAGCGACTCGAGGAAGCCTTCGATGATCAGCCGTTTCGCCTCCGCCGAGTCGAGGCCGCGGGCAGTCAGGTAGAAGAGCTGGTCGCGGTCGACCTGGGCGATCGCCGCGGCGTGGGTGCAGCGGACGTCGTCGGCGAGGATCTCGAGGCCGGGGATCGCGTCGGCGTGGGCGTCGGTCGAGAGCAGCAGGTTGCGGCTCTCCTGGAAGGCGTCGGTCTGCTGGGCGCCGGGGTCGACTTTGATCATCCCGCGCCAGACCGCGGTCGAGCCGGAAGCGAGGACGCCGCGGAAGGCGAGGTCGGAGTTGGTGCTCGGCGCCGCGTGCTCCTGGGTGGTGTCGTAGTCGAGGTGCTGGCCGGGCCCGCCAGCGTAGCCGCCGGTCACCCGCGCCTCCGAGCCGGGGCCGGCGAGCTTGGTCTCCATCCGCACCTTGCCGTTGCCCGAGCCGAAGCCGAGGGCCGCCCAGTCGAGGCGGGCGTCGCGCTCGATCTGGGCCCGCTGGGTGGCGAAGATCCAGGCCTTCTCGGAGACGTCCTGGGTGTTGACGTAGCGCAGCGTGGCGCCGTCGCCGACGCTCAGCTCGACCACCGAGTTGAGCACCCCGTCGACCTCGTCGCCGGGCGAGCTCCAGTGCTCCCAGACCTCCGCCTCGGCGCCCTCCTCGAGCACCACCAGGGTGCGCCAAGAGAGCGCGCCGCCGTCGGCGTCGAGCGGGACCTCGATCCGCACCGGCTCGCTCAGCCGCACCCCGCGCGGCACCAGGACGAGGACGCCATCGCGCCAGTCGACCTCATTGCGGGCGACGAAGGGGTCCTCGATCGGGACCAGCGAGCCGAGCTTCTCGTGCAGCAGCTCCGAGTGCGTCTCAAGGGCCTCGGCCAGCGAGACCACGGTCGCGCCCTCGGCGCCCCGCACCTCGGCGTCGGCGCTCGCCGGCTCGTAGGAGCCGAGATCGAGCCGCGCCAGGTCGGTGAATTCCCACCCCTTCGACCTTGGGTCGGGAAGGGGGAGGCTCTGCACGAGAGAGGCGCCCCGTTGGCGCCTCTCATCGAGCCAGGCCGGCTCCGTGGCCGCTGCGGTTCCGGTCGCCGCCTCAGCCAATCGAACCCTCCATCTGCAGCTCGATCAGCCGGTTCAGCTCGACTGCGTACTCCATCGGCAGCTCCTTCGTCACCGGCTCGATGAAGCCGTTGACGATCATCTTCGAGGCCTCCTCCTCGTCAAGCCCGTGGGCCTGGAGGTAGAAGAGCTGCTCGTCGCCGATCTTCGAGACGGTCGCCTCGTGGCCGACGTCGGCGTCGTTCTCGTCGATCCGGATCGTCGGGTAGGTGTCCGAGCGCGAGTCCTCGTCGAGCAGGAGCGCGTCGCAGACGACCTTCGAGCGTGATTCGGTCGCCCCGTCGGCGACCTCGAGCAGGCCGCGGTAGGTCGCCCGGCCGCCGTCCTTGGAGATCGACTTGGAGAAGATCGAGGACGAGGTTCGCGGAGCGCCGTGGATGATCTTGCCGCCGGCGTCCTGGTGCTGGCCGTCGCCGGCGAAGGCGATCGAGAGGATCTCGCCGTGGGCTTCGGGCCCGAGCAGGTAGATCGACGGATACTTCATCGTCAACTTCGAGCCGAGATTGCAGTCGACCCACTCCATCGTCGCCTTCTCGTGCGCGACGGCGCGCTTGGTGACCAGGTTGTAGACGTTCTGCGACCAGTTCTGGACGGTCGTGTAGCGGACCCGCGAGCTCGGCTTGGCGACGATCTCGACCACCGCCGAGTGCAGCGAGTCGGTCGAGTAGACCGGCGCCGTGCAGCCCTCGATGTAGTGGACGTCGGCCCCCTCCTCGGTGATGATCAGCGTCCGCTCGAACTGGCCCATGTTCTCGGTGTTGATCCGGAAGTAGGCCTGCAGCGGCATCTCGACCTTGACCCCGGCGGGTACGTAGACGAAGGAGCCGCCCGACCAGACGGCCGAGTTCAGCGCCGCCAGTTTGTTGTCGTTGGGCGGGATCACCGTCGCCCAGTGCTCGCGCACCAGGTCCTCGTGCTCGCGCAGCGCGGTGTCCATGTCGGTGAAGATCACGCCCTGGGCCTCGAGCTTCTCGTTGACCTGGTGATAGACCACCTCGGACTCGTACTGGGCGCCGACTCCGGAGAGGAATTTGCGCTCCGCCTCCGGGATCCCGAGCCGGTCGAAGGTGTATTTGATGTCCTCCGGCACTTCGCTCCAGTCGCGCGAGTTTTTCTCGCTGGCGCGGACGAAGTAGTGGATGTCTTCGAAGTCGATCTGGTCGAGGTCGCCGCCCCACTGCGGGGTCGGGCGCTGTTCGAAATGCTCCAGCGCCTTCAGCCGGAAGTCGCGCATCCACTGCGGCTCTTGCTTGAAGTCGGAGATCGTTTCGACGACCTCGCGGGAGAGGCCCTTCGGCGCTTTGTAGGCGTAGCCGGTCTCGGGATCGTTGAAGCCGAACTTCTCCTTGTAATCGGCGTTGATGCCGGCCAGCTCTCGTTTCTCAGCAAGTACCTCGGGCGTTGCCATGGACTAGGAGACCTCCAGGGTTATGGCGTCGCCCTCGACGGCGACGGGGAAAGTTTGGACCGGCTTGAACGCAGGAAGCGTCTTCGGCCTGCCGGTGGTGAGGTCGAAGAGGGAGCCGTGGCGGGGGCACTCCACGGTGCAGTTTGCGGGGTCGAACTCGCCCTCGGCGAGCGGCCCGTCGTCGTGCGAGCAGCGATCCTCGATTGCGTACAGGGTGCCGTCGCAGTTGAAGACGCCGATCTTGCGACCGTCGAGCTCGACCAGCCGCCTCTCACCAGGGCCGAGCTCGGCCGCCGGGCAGACGGAGATCTTGGTTCTTGCTGCGTCAGTCAAGAGAGCTGCCTCCCCCCGCTGCCAGTGGCGGGGTGGTTTAGTAGCGGATGAGACTTAATCCTACTTCTACGGTCGGATTTTAGCGGGGCGGTGAGGCGGGCTCCACGGCGAGGGTGGTCTCGCCTTCGGTGAGGTTGCCTTTTGGCCCGCATACCGGGACAAACGGCAACCCCGTCGCCGGTCCGGCGGATTTTCACAGCGGAGCGATGACTTTGCGCCGCCGCTGTGCTCTGATTGACGACGGATCCACTTCGAGGGAAGGAAGAGCGGATGAGCGAGAGGACCAGCTACGACCCCGGCGTCCCGTCCTGGGTCGAACTGAGCGGCACCCCCGACGTCGAGGCGAGCGCCGGCTTCTACGGCGGCGTCTTCGGCTGGGAGGTGCCGGAGCTGCCGAGCTCGGCCGAACTGGGCGGCTACCGGCGGGCGAAACAAGGCGGCAAGGACGTCGCCGGCGTCTCGCCGGTGATGCAGGAGGGCCAGCCCTGCGTCTGGGCGACCTACATCTCGGTTGCCGACGCCGCCGCCACCCTGGCCAAGGCCGGCGAGGCCGGTGCCCAGACGATCGCCGAGGTGATGGACGTGATGGGCCTCGGCAAGATGGCCGTCTTCAGCGACCCGGAGGGCGCGGTGATCGGGATCTGGGAGCCGGGCAGCTTCGCCGGCGCCGAGCTCGTCAACGAGCCCGGCGCCTTCGCCTGGAACGAGCTCAACACCCGCGACCCCGAGGGCGCCAAGTCGTTCTACGGCAACGTCTTCGGCTGGGAGTTCGTCGAGCATGAGATCGCCCGCGACGCCGGCGGCGGCACCTACGTCGAGCTCACGGTCGGCGGCAACTCCACCGGCGGCATCATCGACATGAGCGGCCGCGTCCCCGAGGAGGTGCCCCCGCACTGGCTCGTCTACTTCGCGGTCGACGACGCCGACCAGGCGGTCGAGAAGATCAAGGCCGGCGGCGGCAACGTCGCGATGGGCCCGATCGACATCCCGGCCGGCCGCTTCGCGGTGGCGATCGATCCCCACGGCGCCGCCTTCGCGGTGATCAAGAGCCCCGAAGAAGGCTGATTCGCGAGGGAACGGCGGCGCTCGGCTAGAGCGTCGCCGCCTCGCTCGGGTCGCCGACCTCGCCCTCGTCCTCCCATTCGGCAGGCTTGCCGAGCGAGGCCGACTTGACCACCTTGAGGCCGAGCATCGCGCACTTCATCCGCGTCGCCGAGATCTCGATCCCGAGCAGCTCGAGCACGTACTCCTTCGGCAGCCGCAGCAGCTCCTCGCGGCTCATCCCGACCAGCTCGTCGGTCAGCAGCGAGGTGGCGGCGGTGGAGATCGCGCAGCCCTTGCCCTCGAAGGCGACCTCGGCGACCCGGTCGTCCGCCCCGAGCCGGATCGTCACCCGCTGCTCGTCGCCGCAGAACGGGTTGGTGTCCTCGTATTCGAGGTCGGGGCTATCGAGCGCGCCGAAGTTGTGCGGCCGCTTGTAGTGCTCGAGGATCTGGTCGCGGTAGAGGTCGTCCATCTCCCCCGAGGCTAGCGAAGGCGCCCCTTGGCGCCTTTTGCACGCCCTGAGTGCATAAGGCGCCAAAAGATCCTTAGAGTGGTGGGAGCCAACTTCTCGGGAGGGGAAACCATGTTGCACCGCCGTACCGCGCCTGTCGCGCTGCTCACCTGTCTTGCCGTCCTCGCCGCCGCGCCCAGCGCCGGCGCCGCCAAGTCGCACCCGACCAAGGTCGTCGTCAGCATCAAGCTCCCGGCATTCCACGGCTCGCTGAAGTCGAGCGACGACGGTTGCCTCGCCGGCCGCGCGGTGACGATGTACCGCAAGAAGGGCGGCAGGGCTAGGAAGCTCGGCAGCGGCACCAGCAACGCCACCGGCAAGTGGAAGGTGCCCGTCGGCAAGAACCTGCCCTCGGGCGAATACTTCGCCACCGTCGCCGCCAAGGGCGAGTGCAAGGCCGGCCGCTCGAAGCCGTTGCCGATTGGCTGAGCTGGCGATCGACTGAGGGCGAGTGGCCGAGCCCAATGACTCGGCCACTCATATGCCCACTGGATCGACTCGAGTGGGCTGATTCCCGGCTCTGGCTATTTGGTGATGCCGGTTCCGCCTTCTTTGCCAATTTCCACTGTTTCTACTTCTGTGCACGGCGCCTGAGTTTTATGTGCCGATTCTTTGAAGCATTTCTCTGTGACAGTGCCGCGGAAGGTGCCGTTTTCTCCACTTGCGCCGCATGCGCCGCCGGAGCTGGTATAGGTGATTCCAGTTTTCCCACTTCCTAGCGGTTCGGTGCCGACTGTCTCGGTGAACTTCACGTCCTTCGGAGTTCCTTCAGACGAGGCGTCGATCGCGTTGTTGGCAGGCGTTTGCGCACCAATGGTGACGGTGCATCCAGTCGTGTTTCCTTTTAGCACGATGGATTTTCCGGCTTCACACTCGATCCGCTCGGTGCCAATCGTGCGCGAGGTCAATGTTGTGATGTAGTTGCACCCCGTCGTGGTGATCGTGACGTTTTGCCCGAAAGCTTTGCAGCCGCCGTATTCCGGATGTACTGTGAGTTCATGTGTCACCCAGTCAAGTTCGCCGGTTCCTACCCATACACCTCCAATCAGTTCCGCTGTTTCTTGTGTTGTGCCGCCATTGGTTTCAGTCGATGCGCCCGTGAATTTGGCAGTAGTGCATTTGAGCGTACCGCCATTGACAGTGACGGTGTTTTCCCCGACCTGTTCGCCAAAGTAGTAACATTCGTGAAGCGGATTGACATGACAGGCAAAGTCGATTTCGCCAATGTGGTGTTCCGCATAGGCCGACGTGGCCCCCGCTAGACCGGCTAGGACCAGGGCTGACACAGCCAGGCATCTGACGTAAAGCCTCTTCATTTTCGCGCCTCCGATTTCGAGTCTCGCTCGGGCAGGTGCCCGGGCCTGGCATAGCCAAATGGACAAATTGGCGAGTCGTCAACAGATCTCTCACCTCCGAGGCGGTGCGGCCCCCGCCGAGTCAGAGATGCGCCTGCAAATCGGAGGGTGCGAGATTGCGGATGCGCCATTGCGCGGGAGCGGAATCCGGCGCGGGCTGGCGGCCGTGGCGAGCGAGCGAGGTGATTGGCGCGGTAGTCGCCGTATGGGTGACTACCGCGCCAATTGCTACACGCCGAAAACGCGGCGGGCGTCTTCGAGGCCGTCGACCAGGCGGTCGACCTCGGCGGTCGTGGTGTAGATGCCGAAGCTGGCGCGGGCCGTCGCCGGCACCCCGAGCCGCTCCATCAGCACCTGGGCGCAGTGGTGGCCAGCGCGGACCGCGACCCCGTGGCGGTCGAGGATCTCGGAGACGTCGTGGGCGTGGACGCCGTCGAGCTCGAAGGAGACGGGGCCAAGCCGGTCGGGACCGCGCGGCGGCCCGAAGACCCTGAGCCCCGGAACGTCGGCCAGCCGCGCCAGCGCGTAGTCGGCGATCTCGATCTCGTGGGCGCGGACGTTCTCCATCCCGACCCCGTCGAGCCAACGCAGCGCCGCCCCCAGTCCGACCGCCTGGGCGATCGCCGGCGTCCCCGCCTCGAACCGCGCCGGCGGGTCGGCGTAGGTGGTGCCCTCGCGGGTGACCTTGCGGATCATCGAGCCGCCGCCGAGGAAGGGCGGCATCTCGCGCAGCAGCTCGAGCCGGCCCCAGAGGGCCCCGATCCCGGTCGGCGCGTAGGCCTTGTGCCCGGTCACCGCGTAGAAGTCGACGCCCAGCTCGGCGAGGTCGAGGGGAAGCTTCGGCGCCGCCTGCGCCCCGTCGGCTAGCACCAGCGCCCCGGCGTCGTGGGCGAGCCGGGCGATCTCGGCGACCGGGTTCTCGGTCCCGAGCACGTTGGAGACGTGGGCGACCGCGACCAGCTTCGGGCCGCGCTCGAGCAGCGCCGCGAAGGCCTCCATCTCGAGCCGGCCCTGATCGTCGATCGGCGCCCAGTCGATCTCGGCGCCGGTCCGCTCGGCCAGCTGCTGCCAGGGCACCAGGTTCGAGTGGTGCTCCATCTCGGTCAGCAGCAGGCGGTCGCCGGCGCCGACGTTGGCGTCCCCCCAGGCCCGGGCGACGAGGTTGATCGCCTCCGTCGCGTTGCGGACGAAGATCACCTCGCGCCGGTCCGTTGCCCCGAGGTGGGCGGCGACCGTCCGCCGCGCCCCCTCGTAGAGCTCGGTCGCCTCGGCGCTCAGCGTGTGGCTGCCGCGGTGGACGTTGGAGTGGTGGTAGCGGACGCAGTCGTCGACCGCCTCGATCGAGGCCAGCACCTGCTGGGCGCTGGCGCCGCTGTCGAGATAGGCGACCGGCTTGCCCGCGACCTCACGCTCCAGCGCCGGAAACTGCGCCCGGACCTTGGCGAGCGAATCGGCGCCGGCGGAGACGGTCATGCGGGTGCTCCAGCCGCCTCCTCGCGGATCCAGCCGTAGCCTTTCTCCTCCAGCGTCGCCACCAGCTCCGGGCCGCCTTCCTTGACGATCCGGCCCTCGAACATGACGTGGACGAAGTCCGGTTTCACCATGTGCAGGATGCGCTGGTAGTGGGTGATGATCAGCACGCCCATGTCCGGTCCGGCGAACTTGTTGACGCCCTCGGCGACCGTTCGCAGCGCGTCGATGTCGAGGCCCGAGTCGGTCTCGTCGAGCACCGCCATCTCGGGGCGCAGCAGCGCCAGCTGCAGCAGCTCCATCCGCTTCTTCTCGCCGCCGGAGAAGCCGTCGTTGAGATAGCGGCTGGAGAACTCTTTCGGGATGTTCGCCAGCTCCATCGCCTCCTGGGCGGTGCGGGCGAAGTCTTTGATCTTGATCGGCTCCTCGCCGTGCGCCTCGCGCTTGGCGTTGATGATCATCCGCAGGTACTTGGAGACCGAGACGCCGGGGATCGCGACCGGGTACTGGAAGGCCATGAAGAGGCCCGCCTGCGAGCGCTCCGCGGGGTCGGCCTCGGTGATGTCCTCGCCCTTGAAAGTGATCGTCCCGTCGGTGACCTCGTAGGCCGGGTGGCCCATGATCACGTTGGCGAGCGTCGACTTGCCGGATCCGTTCGGCCCCATCAGGGCGTGGACCTTGCCCTTCTCGACGTCGAGGTCGAGCCCTTTGAGGATCTCCTTCTCCTCGACCTTCGCGTGCAGGTTGCGTATCTCCAGCTCAGCCAAATCTCACTCCATTTCGGTTGGAAGTCTCAGGCAGCCTTGACGACGTCGGCCTCGCTGCGGCCGTCGGGCTGCGAGAACTCGACCAGCTCCGCCAGGGTCGTCCCGGCCAGGGCCTTGGTGACGCCTCCCTGAACCCGCATCCACAGCAGCTTGGTCGAGCAGGCGCGGTCGCCGTCGTTCTCGTGTGAGCAGAGGACTTTCCCTTCCGGGATGTCGTGGAAGCACTCCATTGGCGCGATCTGCCCTTCCAGGGCCTGCACCACGGCGTCCATCCGGATCTCCTCCGCCGGCATCGCCAGGCGGTAGCCGCCGTGGGCGCCGCGGGTCGAGGTGACGAGGCCCGCCTTGCGCAGTTTCGCGACCAGGTGCTCGAGATAGGAGAGCGGCAGCCGCTCCGCTTCGGCGACCGTGCTGAGCGAGATCGGCTGCGAGGACGGCTGGCGGCCCAGCTCGACCATCAGGCGCACCCCGTACTCGGCTTTGGTCGAAAACAGCATCGCACCAAATCCTACCGAAGCGGTCGGTTTTACTCGGTCACGGCTCGATCAGGCCGCGGCGGATCGCGTACCGCACCAGCTCGACCCGGTCGCGCATCCCGAGCTTGCGCATCGCGTTGGCGCGATGGTTCTCGACCGTCTTCTCCGAGAGGTGCAGCAGCTCGGCGATCTCCTTGGTCGTGTTTGCCTCGGCCACCAGCTTGACGATCTCCTCCTCGCGCGGGGTCAGCTCCTCTTCGCCACTGGAGCCGCGCTCGAGCACGTCCTTGATCAGCGTCCGCTGGGCCTCGGGGGTGAGGAAGGGCTCGCCGCGCTCGACCGCCCGGATCGCCGCCAGCAGGTCGGTGTCCGCCTGCGCCTTCAGCACGTAGCCGGAAGCGCCCGCCTTCAGCGCCTCGAACAGGTAGCGCTCGTCGTCGTGCATCGAGAGGATCAGGACCGCGACCTCGGGCGCCTGTCGCTTGATCTCGCGGGTCGCCTGCAGCCCGGTCAGGTTGGGCATTCGCACGTCGAGGATCGCCAGGTCGGGACGCTCGCGCACCGCCAGGTCACGCGCCTCGGCGCCGTCGGCCGCCTCACCGACTACCTCGATGTCGGGCTGGCGCTCGAGCAGCAGGCGGATGCCGGAGCGGACGATCCCGTGGTCGTCGGCGATCAGGACCCTCATCGCTCCGATTCTCCCGGCCGCCGCTGCCCCCCGCCTGCTTCTCCCGGAACGAACAGCCGGATCGTCGTTCCCGCCCCGGGCCGCGACTCGATCGTCAGCTCGCCGCCGACCAGCAGCGCTCGCTCGCGCATGCCCTCGATCCCGAGCCCACGCTGGGATTCCTCGAAGGCGAAGCCGCGGCCGTCGTCGACGGCCCGCAGCTCGACGCCGCCATCGCCGCGTCGCCGCAGCGCCACCTCGACCCGGCCGGCGCCGGAGTGGCGGGCGGCGTTCGAGAGCGCCTCCTGGGCGACCCGGTAGACGACCAGCTGGGCGTCGTCGCCGAGGTCGGAGAAGTCGCCGTCGGCCTCGAAGCCGGCCTCGATCTCGCCGCGGCCGAGCTGCTCGACCTGGCCGGCGATCGCCGCCGCCAGGCCGAGGTCGTCGAGCGCGGTGGGGCGCAGCTGGCGGGCCAGTTGCAGCAGCTCCGACATCGCCTGGTTGGCGAGCGCTTTGGTCTCCGCCAGCTCCGGCTCGAGCGCCGGCGGCGCCTCCGCCCGCGCCGCCTCCAGCCGCAGCAGCAGCCCGGTCAGCGATTGGTTGACCTCGTCGTGGAGGTCGCGGGCGAGGCGGGCGCGCTCCTCCTCCTGGGCGCGCAGGGCGGCCGAGCCGGCGCGCCGGCGCTCGGCTTCCAGCCGCCGCATCATCCGCAGGAAGGCGAGCTCGAGCCGCTCCACCTCCTCGGTCTCGCCGACTCCGTCGACCGAGGCGGGGAGGAGGGAGCCGGGGCGGCTGAGGTCGACCTTCTCCATCTCCTCGATCAGCCGCTCGAGCGGGTTGAAGCGCCGGTGCAGGACCACCTGGTTGACGACCAGGGCGCTGGCGGCAGCGGCGACGGCGACCCCGATCGCCGCCACCAGCCCGAGGTCGCCGATCAGCCCGGCGACCAGGGCGGCGGCACCGACCAGGGCGGCGTTCAGGGCCAGCATCTGCGAGAAGAGGGCGCGTCGCCTCATCCGGCAAGCGTAAGGCGGGGAGCGCGGTCCCGCCCTCGCCTAGGGGCTCCCCGGCGGCGCTTAGGGGACTGTCCCCTATGGGCGAATTCGCTGCCTCCAGCAATACTCAGAGCGTCACTACGACCCCAGGAGCATCCAAGCGATGACCACTACCAAGCAATCGACTTTCGGCGCGACGCTGCGGACGACGATCCTGCTGGCTTCCCTGACCGGCCTTCTGGTCGTGATCGGCGCCCTGATCGGCGGGCCCTCAACGGCCGCGATCTTCCTCGGCATCGCCTTGCTGATCAACCTTGGCTCCTACTTCTGGAGCGACAAACTGGCACTGGCCTCGGCCCGGGCGAAGCCGATCGAGGAGTCCGAAAACCCGCGCCTCTACCAGATCGTCCGCGAACTGACGACGCGCGCCGGCCTGCCGATGCCGCGCCTCTACCTGATCCCGAGCGATCAGCCGAACGCTTTCGCGACCGGCCGCAACCCGAAACACGCCGCCGTCGCGGTCACCCAGGGGATCACCAAATTGCTCTCCGAGGACGAGCTGCGCGGCGTCCTCGCCCACGAGCTCACCCACGTCCGCAACCGCGACATCCTGATCCAGTCGGTCGCCTCGGCGATCGGCGCCGCGATCACCTACCTCGCCTACATGCTGATGTGGTTCGGCAACGACGACAACTCGCCGCTGGGCGCGATCGCCGCGATCAGTCTGGTCCTGCTGGCGCCGATCTCGGCGACGATCATCCAGCTCGCGATCTCGCGCCAGCGCGAGTTCGCGGCCGACGCCGGCGGCGCCGAAATCTGCGGCAACCCGGAGTCGCTGGCAAGCGCTCTGCTGCGGCTCGAGCAGGGGGCGAAAGCGATGCCAATGCAGGTCAACCAGGCGACCGAGCCGCTCTACATCGTGCGGCCGTTCAAGGGCAAGGGCATCGCCGGCCTCTTCTCGACCCATCCGCCGATCGAGGAGCGGGTCAAGCGCCTGCGGCAGATGCGCCCGAGCCTGTAACGAGATTCCCTCGTCCGCCGACCCGGCCGGGTCGGAGCCCGCCGATCCAGGGCTCCGCTCCGGCCGTTTTGGCGCTCCCGCCTCTCGGGGGGACGGAAAGGGTCCGGCGGCGCCCCGTGCGGGTCGCGTTCGTTGCGCATAGCGATACAAACGCGACCCAGCGGCAGCGCTATACTTTTTGAAGTAAAAGCTGATCCGGATTCGGGAGATTCAAGATATGTCGACTGATACTCGCGCTTCGATCGAGGAGATCCAGCCCTTCGAGGCCCAGCAGGAGATCGACGGTGGCGGCATCGTCCTGATCGACACCCGCGAGCCGCACGAGTACCAGGAGGCGCACCTCGAGGGCGGCAGGCTGGTGCCGCCGGGCCTGCTCGCCGACGAGATCGAGGGAGCCGCGCCCGACAAGTCGGCCCGCACGATCCTCTACTGCCGCTCGGGCAACCGCTCCGCCCTCGCCGCCGCTCAGATGCAGGCGCTCGGATACACCGACGTCGCCTCGATGGAGGGCGGCATCATCGCCTGGCAGGAGCAGGGGCTGCCGGTGGTCAGCGCGATCGGGATGACCGCCGAGCAGCGCGAGCGCTACTCGCGCCACACGCTGCTGCCCGAGGTCGGCCCCGACGGCCAGGTCAAGCTGCTGAGTGCGAAGGTGCTGCTGCTCGGCGCCGGCGGCCTCGGGGCGCCGACGGCGCTCTACCTCGCCGCCGCCGGGATCGGCACCATCGGCCTGGTCGACGACGACGTCGTCGACGCCTCCAACCTGCAGCGCCAGGTGATCCACAACACCGAGCGGATCGGGATGCCGAAGACCGAGTCAGCGCGCCTCTTCATCGAAGCGCTCAATCCCGACGTCGAGGTCGTCGAGCACAACGGCCGGCTCGACGCCAGCAACATCCTCGACATCATCGGCGACTACGACATCGTCGTCGACGGCGCTGACAACTTCCCGACCCGCTATCTGCTGAACGACGCCTCGGTGCGGCTGCGCAAGCCGGTCGTATCGGCTTCGATCCTCGGCTTCGACGGCCAGGTCTCGACCTTCGTCCCCTACGAGGGCCCTTGCTACCGCTGCCTCTTCCCAACCCCGCC
Organism: Solirubrobacterales bacterium; assembly: GCA_036489595.1. Classification (GTDB taxonomy): domain Bacteria; phylum Actinomycetota; class Thermoleophilia; order Solirubrobacterales; family 70-9; genus VAYN01. Next base: position 9,490 of record DASXFL010000066.1, on the reverse strand, counting down.
GCCGGCGGAGCTGGCGCCGAGCTGCTCGGCCAACGGCGTCCTCGGCGTGATGGCCGGGACGATGGGCACCCTGCAGGCCAACGAGGTGATCAAGCTGGTGCTCGGGATCGGCGAGCCGCTGGTCGGGCGCCTGCTCCTCTACGAGGCGCTCGGCACCCGCTTCACCGAGTTGAAGGTCCGGCGCGACCCCAACTGCCTCATATGTGGCGGCGAGCATCCCAAGCTGGCCGAGTCGGAGATGGGCCGGTTTCCCGACTACGACCTCTTCTGCGCCGGCGCGGGCGGCGACCGCTAGCCGGTCGGCTCTCCAATAGGATCACGCCGCGATGGCGACCGTGAGGATCCCACCGGTTCTGCGCCCGAAGACGGGTGGTGCCCCCGAGGTGCAGGCCGACGGTGGCGACGTCGGCGAGGTCCTGCGCTCGCTGACCAGCGAGCATCCCGGCACCGCCGAGCAGCTGTTCGGCGAGGGCGGTGAGCTGAACCGCTACGTCAACGTCTATCTCAACGACGAGGACGTGCGGGTACTGGACGGGCTCGAGACCGCCGTCAAGGACGGCGACACCGTGGTCATCCTGCCGGCGATGGCCGGCGGCGCCGCTTAGCCTCGCTGCCGGCGCTCAGCGCTCCAGGACGAGGCCGAGGAACTGCTTGGTCCGCTCCTCGCGCGGCTCGTCCAGCACCTGGCGCGGCTGGCCCTGCTCGACGACGACGCCGCCGTCCATGAAGACGACCTGGTCGCTGACCTCGCGGGCGAAGCCGATCTCGTGGGTGACGACGAGCATCGTCATCCCTTCCTCGGCCAGCTCCCGCATCGTGTCGAGGACCTCTTTGACGAGCTCGGGGTCGAGGGCGCTGGTGACCTCGTCGAACAGCATCACGTGCGGTTCCATCGCCAGCGCCCGGGCGATCGCGACCCGCTGCTGCTGGCCGCCAGAGAGGGTTTCCGGGTACTGACCGAGCCGATCGCCGAGGCCGACCCGCTCGAGCAGCGCCCGGCCTTTCTCCTCCGCCTCGCGCTTCGACTTGCGGAGCACCCGCCGCGGCGCCAGAGTGACGTTCTCGAGCGCAGTCTTGTGGGGGAAGAGGTTGAACTGCTGGAAGACCATCCCGACCCGCTGGCGGACGAAGTCGAGGTTCCAGCTCTGCTCGCCGGTCCCCGATCCCGGCCCCTTGCAGATATCTCTGCCCTCGAGGAAGATCTCACCCTGCTCCGGCGGCGCCAGCAGGTTGACGCAGCGCAGCAGGGTGCTCTTGCCGGAGCCGCTCGGGCCGAGGATGCAGATCACTTCGCCTTTGGCGACCTCGAGGTCGACGCCCTTCAGCACTTCGAGCTGCCCAAAGCGCTTGCGGACCCCTTTCAGCTCCACCATCGCCTCGCTCATCACGCCACCTCGATGTGGGAGCCGGTGGTGATCCTGCCCTGGTTCCGTTTGATCAGGTAGTCGACCAGGCGGGCTCCGGGGAGGCAGATGACGAGGAAGAAGGCGGCGGTGAGGGTGAGCGCCGAGCTGTTCAGCTGTTCGGCCAGGATTTCTCGGCTGACCAGCACCGACTCGCCGAAGGCGATCACGCTGACCAGCGTCGTGTCCTTCAGCAGCGAGATCATTTCGTTCAGCATCGGCGCCGGGATCTTGGTCACTGCCTGGGGGACGATGATGTGGCGCATCGCCTGCAAGTGGCTCATGCCGAGCGAGCGCGCCGCCTCCATCTGGCCGCGCGGCACCGCTTCGATCCCGGCCCGGTAGACCTCCGCCATGTAGGCGCCGTAGACGAAGACCAGCGCCGAGACCCCGTACCAGAACGGGTCCGGCTTGCCGAGCCACTCGGGGATGCGGATGCTTTGCGGGATGAAGGTGAGAAAGGGGACGCCGCCCGAGATCATCAGGATGATGATCAGGATCGGGATCGCCCGGAGGACGTCGATGTAGGCGATCGTGAGGAAGCGGACGGGGAGGAACTTCTTCCCCGGCGCCTGCCGCAGCAGGGCCAGGACCAGGCCCCAGGCGAGGGCGACGACCACCGCGACCAGGAAGATCAGCAGGTTCTGGAGGAACGCTTCGAAGACTTCACCGAAGTGTTCTCCCATGATGTGGAAGTCGAAGTACTGTTCGAAAAAGACCTTCACGTTCGCTCCTCCACCCCCGCCGCTGCTTTCCCAATCGAGGAGGGGGCACCGGCCGGCGCCCCCTCCGCTGCACTGCTCCCCGCTAAGGGGTGGCCGTCACTTCGCTTTCGCTTCTTCGATCGCTTTTTCGAGGCCTTCGAGCGGCGGTTTTTCCTTGAACCACTTTTCGTAGACCTTGGCGTAGCTGCCGTCTTCGATCGTTTTCGTCAGACCTTCGTTGATCTGTTCGACCAGTTCGGTGCTTTCCTTGGCGACCGCGATTCCGTACGTTTCTTCGGTCGGGACTTTTTCGACGATTTCGATGCCGCCGAGTTCTTCCGCCTGCTGCTTGGCGACCGGCGCGTCGATGATCACCGCTTCCACCGTCCCGGCCTTCAGGGCGTTGTCGGCGTCAGGGCCTTCCGGGTAGGGCCGGAGTTCCTTCGCTTCGGCTTTTTCCTTGCCGAGTTCGAGCCCGGTCGTGCCCTGCTGGGCGGCGACGATTTTGCCCTTGAGATCGGCGAGGCCGGTGATCGGGCTGCCTTCTTTGACCAGGATCGCCTGTTCGGAGAGGTAGTAGGGCAGCGAGAAGGAGACGACCTTTTCGCGTTCTTCGGTGATCGTCGCGGCGGACATCACCGCTTCGAACTTGCCCTGGGCGACGTCGCGGAAGATCGTTTCGAAGGAGGAGTCGATGAATTCAGGTTCGCGGTTGATCTCCTTACCGATCGCTTCCATCAGTTCGACGTCGAAGCCGGTGTAGCTGCCCTTTTTCCCCTGCTCGAACGGGGGATAAGGGATGTCGGAGCCGACCGTGAGCTTTTCGCCGCCGCCGCTCGCTTCTTCGGCGCCCCCACCGCCGGCTTCGCTGGTTTCGGCCGCGGTTTCGCCGCCGCCGCTCGTCGAACCGCTACCCCCACCGCATCCCGCGACGACGAGTGCCGCCACCGCCACGAGAAGAACCGCGAAGAGCGCGGTCAGCCGCGTCTTTCCCATTTGGTATTGCCTCCGATCCAATATTGCTTGGACCCGTGCGACGATACCCCAAGATCGTTGACGGCAATCTCTGCGAGGTCCCTCTAAGACCTCCGAGTCGCCGCAGCCCTCGAGGGGTGAGCCAGCGAAGATCGGTAGTTGCGCACCGATGTTCCCCGCGGTCGGCAACCAGCAAGATCAGCTAGGACGTGGTTGGAAGGGACCGCAGGAACGGCCCCTTCAAACTGAGCAGCCACCACCACCGCCCCTCGCTACACTTTCTGAAGTAAGGGGGATGCGGCAATGGCCAACGAGACGGTTAACAGACCCTGCGGTGGGCGCTTCGGAAGCGTCGTCGAATCGATCGGCAATACGCCGCTGGTCGAGCTGCCCCGGCTCTCGCCGGGCCCAGAGATAAAGATCTTCGCCAAGCTCGAGGGCCACAACCCGACCGGCTCGGTCAAGGACCGGGTCGCCAAGTCGATGATCGAGGCAGCGGAGGCCGAGGGGGCGATCGAGGCCGGACAGACGATCCTCGAACCGACCTCGGGCAATACCGGCATCGCCCTGGCGATGATCTGCCGCCGCAAGGGCTACCCGCTGAAGGTCGTGATGCCGGACAACGTGACCGAGGAGCGGACCCAGCTGCTGCGCATGTACGGGGCGGAGATCGTCTACTCGGAGGGGGCCAAGGGCTCCAACGGGGCGGTCGAGGTGGCGCTCGAGATGTCGCAGGAGCCCGGCTACTACATGCCCTACCAGTACGGCAACGAGAACAACCCGCTCGCCCACTACAACGGCACCGCGGTCGAGATCCTCGAAGAGCTCGATGAGGTCACCGCCTTCGTCGGCGGCCTCGGCACCGGCGGCACCCTGATGGGCAACGGCCGCCGGCTCAAGGAGGAGAACCCGGAGACGCTGATCGTCGCCGCCGAGCCGATGCAGGGCGAGCTTGTCCAGGGCCTCCGTTCCCTTGACGACGGCTTCATCCCGCCGATCATCGACCTCTCCCTGCTCGACCGCAAGATCATGGTCTCCAACCGCGATGCGATCGTCTGGACCAAGCGGCTGCTCGACGAGGAGGGGATCTTCGCCGGGGTCTCCGCCGGGGCGATCGCGGCGATCGCCGCCCGCATCGCCGGCGAGCTCGACTCCGGCAACGTCGTCTTCCTGATCCCCGACGACGGCTGGAAGTACCTCTCCTCGGGCGTCTACACGAAGCCGCTCGAGGAGATCGAGAACCTCGACTCCACCGTCTGGTGGTAGCGGGCCGGCTCCGCTAGCCTCGCCGCGATGAAGATCTCGCAGGGGCTGGTCGAGGAGATGGTGGCCCACGCCCGGGAGGACGTGCCGAACGAGTGCTGCGGGATGATCGGCGGCCGCGACGGCATCGCCGAGCAAGTGGTGCGGGTGGAGAACGCGGCGGCCAGCCCGCTGCGTTACGAGATGGACCCGCAGGGTCAGTTCGACGCCCTGAAGGAGATCGAAGCCGACGGGGGCGAGCTGCTCGGGATCTACCATTCGCACACCAAGAGCGCCGCCTATCCCTCCCAGACCGATGTCAACCAAGCGCAGAACTGGCCCGAACAGGTCTACGTGATCGTCTCCCTCGCCGACCCCGGCGAGCCCGACGTCAAGGCCTTCGACCTCGCCGACCTGCAGATCGCCGATGCCGAGCTCGACCTCGCATAGGAGCGGCCACAGCCGCGGCGCCCACGGCAGCGGGCACGGCGGCGAGGGGTCCGGTGGCGGTGGCGGTGGCGGCGGCGGTGGCGGCAAGCTGGTCAAGGTCGCGTTCGCTCGCAACCAGGCGGAAGCCGAACTGCTGCAGGGCCTGCTGCTCGAGTCGGGGATTCCCAGCGTGCTCAAACGCAGCGGCGGCTTCGACAACCCCGACTTCCTCTCTGCCGGTCCCCACGACGTCTGGGTCAACGTCCAGCACGAGGAGGACGCGAGGCGCGTTCTCGCCGAGACGATGGTGGCGGGTGAGGACGAGGGCGAGGAGCGGGCCGAGCTCGCGGAAGAACGGCGGCTGGCCCGCGGCGAAGGCGCCGGCCCCTCGCCGGGGCGGCTGGCGCTCTGGGTGCTGATCGCGGCGATCGCCGCGATCATCCTGATCTGGATCCTCTACGAAATCAGCTGAGGCGGCGTGGCGTGGCGGACGAGCTGACGGTCGCTGCGATCGCCGGCGACGCCGTCGAGGGGGCGATGATCAAAGGGCTGCTCGAGGACGCGGGCATCCCCTCCTTCCTGCGCTCGAGCGCGACCAAGGTCGACGGCTCCGAGCTCGCCTTCGGGATGCTGGCGCGGGGCTCGATGGGCGGTCCCCAGGACGTGATGGTGCCGGCCGAGCGGGCCGAGGAGGCGGCCGCGGTGTTGGCGGCGACGCCGGGGGGGAGCGATGAGCCGGTCGGATGACCCGAGCGGCAGCGAGCCGGTCGCCGTCGGCTACGCGGCTGGCCGGCTCGAGGCGCAGATGATCAAAGGAATGCTGGAGGCCGAGGGCATTCGCTGCCTGGTGCGGAGCTCCCGCGCCGGTCGTTCGGTGATGGTCCACCCGGCCCACGCAGAGAAGGCGAGGGCGTTGCTGGCGGAGGTGGAGGTGCGGGCCGAAACCGAAGCCGGCTCGCTTCCCGAGTTCACCGACGACGAAGAGTGGCGGACCTCCGGCTGACCGCCGAGCCCTCCAGTTGACCGCCGAGCCGGCCCGGTGGGCGCCGCTCAGATGATCGAGCCGTCGCCGGCCCGGGTGATCCCGCGCAGATGGTCGCGCCAGGCTTCCTCGATGTCGCGGAAGCGGGCGTCGAAGGCGTCTTCGAGGGTGACCGCGGGGCCGCCGGGGAGGAGGCCGTCGACCAGGCGCTCGCAGGCTTCCGGTCCGCGCTCGTTCTCCAGCAGGTCGAAGATCGTGCCGCCGAGGATCACCGCGTCGCGGCGCGAGGGCGGGAAGGAGGGGCGGGAGCTTTCGCGCAGGCGGCGAATCGCCGCGGCGCGGTAGAGGCCGACCTGGCGGGCGAAGTACTGGGCACCGCCTTCGACCAACCAGGCCCAGCGCAGGTAGCGGTAGAAGCGGCCGGGGGTCCAGGCCGGCGGCAGGGCGGTGTTGTTGGCGGCGACCACCAGCTGGGCGTAGAGCCGCTCGGCGGTGCCGCGGAGTGCTTCGAGCGAGTCATCGCCGGCGGCGCGGCGTTCCATGTGCTTGTCGTTGAGGACGTGGAGCTCGGTCGCCATCGCCCAGCCGGCCAGGTAGCGGCGGCCGGCCGGCGCCGCCGACCAGCGCGCCGCCGGCAGAAAGGGGTGGGCGGCGGTGAGCCAGAGCGGGTTGGTGTGGACGACGACCGTGACCTCGCCCGGCACCTCGCCAAAGCGGTCTTCGAGCCGCAAGCGCAGCCTCTCCATCCGGTCGAGCGTCTGCTCGGCGAAAGCCGCGTCTTCGGAGTCGTGACGCGCGGTGAAGCTGAGCGACTCCGTCTCTACCCAGGCCACGGGCAGAGCTTAGGCGCCGTCGCGGTTGGGGTGGGGGAGCCGGGGCTCAGACCAGCGCCGGTTCCCGCGAATCGCAGAGATCCATGATCTCCGAGCGGGCGCGGTCGAACTCTTCGTCGGCCATGACCGGGGTGCCCTCGAAGGGCAGCTCTCGGTCGATCTCGACCCAGGAGCGACAGCCGTGGTACTCGTCGCGGACCCGCACGGTGACCGGGCGGGGGATCCGGTGGACCCTCAGCAGCAGAATGTGGAGCGGGTGCCGGCGCTTCCAGGCGAGGCGCTTTTCGGCGTAGTCAGGAGTCCAGATGTAGTACGGCGAGAGGCCGTCGAGGGTGCGCCGATCTTCGATCGTGAAGTGGTCGGTGACCTCGGCCCAGGCGCGCAGGCGGACCCGGTCCGGCTGCGCGATGCCGCCGTCTTGGATCAGCGCCTTCGGCGGCGGCTCCTCGTCCGGCCAGACACCCTCCTCGAGGGCACGGCGGAGCTCCGGGTGATGGGATTCGCGGACGAGGTCGTTGCGCTGGTGATCGAAGGTCGGATAGAGGAAGAAGCGTTCGTGCTCGAGCTCGAAGTGCTTGTTCTCCTCGCGAATCCCGCCCTTGCGCAGGGTCAGCAGCTGCTCGCCCTCGGCGAGGGCGCGGACCGTTACAGCCCATTCCTTTAGAGCGATCGGCATTTGTCGTCAGTACCTGGTGAAGGTTGTGTCCAAGTGGAGCGAGGCCGTGCTAAACACCGAGGCCCCAAGGGGGACCTCTTCGCCTCGCCGAGGGCGCGGATTCTAGACGGTGGTTCCCGAATCTCAAAATAAATTTCGACGGAAGATTGGCTTGGAACCGCAGAATCGCGAGAACTGTGACGCTTTCACATTTCTGTGTCACCGGTTCGGCGAACGCTCACCGGTCCTGTAAAGGCGCGTTCGCCGCGGGCCTGGCCGGCGCCCGGGGCTAGGCGGGGCGGCCGTGGCCGCCGCCGCCGGGAGTCTCGATGCGCAGGCGCTGGCCGCGCTCGAGCTCGCCGCTGGCCTTGCTCGGCAGCGGCTCGCCGTCGAGCAGGTTGCGGCCGGGCGCGCCGTCCCCGCCGCCGTCGCGGCCGCGGGGGGCGTGGCGGCGGCGCTCGGTGATCAGCGAGAAGCGCATCGGGGCCAGCGCCTCGATCTCGCGGGCGATTCCCTCGCCGCCGGGGTGGGCACCGGCGCCGCCGCTGCCGCGGCGGACCGAGAGCTCGCGGACGCGCAGCGGGAACTCGGCCTCCAGCGCCTCGACCGGGGTGTTAAGGGTGTTCGACATCGCGACGTGGATCGCGCTCGGGCCGTCGCCGTCGGGGCAGCCGCCCTGGCCGCCGCCGAGCGTCTCGTAGTAGGTGAAGCGGTCGCTTGCGAGGGTGAGATTGTTCATCGTGCCTTGGCCCTGGGCGGGGACCAGGCGGGCTCCGGCGAGGGCGGCGATGACCAGGTCGGCGACCCGGCTCGAGGTCTCGACGTTGCCGGCGACGACCGCGGCCGGGTAGCGGGCGTTGAGCAGGCAGCCCTCTGGCGCCACTACCTCGATCGGGCGGTGGGCGCCGGCCGAGGGCGGCGCCTCGGGGTCGGTGAGGACGCGAACCGCGAAGAAAGCCGCGGACTTCGTGACCGAAAGCGGGCAGTTGAGGTTGCCGTCGACCTGGTCGTCGGTACCGCTGAAGTCCAGCCGCAGCGTCTCGCCGTCGATCGTCGCCTCGACCCGCAGGATCACGTCGCGCCCGCGACCGTCCAGATCAGCCTCGAGGGCGTCCTCGGCCGTATAGGCGCCGTCGGGGAGGTCGGCCAGCGCCGCCCGGGTGCGGCGCTCGGAGTAGGCGAGGATCTCGGCCATCCCGGCGCGCACGATGTCGCTGCCGTGGCGCTCGGCGAGCTCGGCGAGGCGACGCTCGCCGATCCGGTTGGCGGCGGCTTGGGCGCGGAGGTCGGCGAGGCGCTGGCGCGGCGCCCGCATCTCGGCGGCGAGCCGCTCCAGCTCCTCCTCGGTTGCCTCGGTCGGCGGGATCACCAAGCCCTCTTCGTCGAGGGTCCGCGAATCGGCCGGCATCCCGCCCGGAGTCGGGCCGCCGATGTCGGCGTGGTGGGCGCGGCTGGCGGCGAAGCCGAACAGCTCCTCGCCGAGGAAGACGGGGGAGATCAGGGTGACGTCGGGGAGGTGGGTGCCGCCGCGGTAGGGGTCGTTGAGGATCCAGCTTCGGCCCGGGCGCTGCTCTTCGCCGATGACCGCGGCGACCGCGTCGGGCATCGAGCCGAGGTGGACGGGGATGTGCTCGGCCTGCATCACCAGCTCCCCCGCCGGGTCGAAGAGGGCGGTCGAGCAGTCGTGGCGCTCCTTGATGTTGGCCGAGTAGGCGGAGCGGATCAACGCCGCGCCCATCTCCTCGCAGCCGGCGCGGAGGCCGCCGATCAGCACCTGCAGGGTGATCGGGTCGAGGCTCACCGGGCCGTTCCTTTTGCTCGCGTGACCGTCATACGGAACAGCTCATGCGCGGGTTGCCTTGATCGTGCCGGCGTCGTCGACCTCGGCCCGCCAGCTGGGAGGGAGGACGAGGGTCGCCTCGGGCAGCTCGAAGACGACCGGGCCCTCGGCCCGCTCGCCGGCGCCGGGCTCGCCGCGCAGGACCGGTGCCTCGACCCACTCGCCGTCGAAGCAGACGCGGCGGCTGCGGCGCTCGAGCTCGCCGCCGGCCGCTGCCGGGCGCGGCTCGGGGCCGCGGACGACGAGGGCGAGGCGAATGTCGACGAGGACGACCTCGCCGCCGGGGTCGCGGTGGCCGTAGCGCTCCTCGTGCAGGCGCTCGAACTCGGCGGCGAGCTCGGCCGGGTCGGGCTGCGGCGGGCCGGGCACCGGCAGCTCGAAGGCCTGGCCGGCGTAGCGCAGCTCGTAGGTCAGCTCCGGCTCGGCG
>DASXFL010000058.1:0-16630 GCA_036489595.1 Solirubrobacterales bacterium | reverse complement strand
GCTTCGTCGGCTTCGTCCGCGCCTTCGCCCCCTTCATCGCCGGATCCTCCGGCATGCGCTTCCGCCAGTTCTTCCCCTACAGCGTGCTCGGCTGCGGCCTCTGGGTCAGCTCGGCGGTGGTCGTCGGCTACGTCTTCTCGCGGTCGCTCGACACCGCGATCAACTACGCCGGCAAAGGGGCGCTGCTGCTCGGGGCGCTGATCGTCGTCGTCGTCGGGACGGTTGCGGCGACGCGGTACCTGCGGGTGGAGGAGAATCGCCGCCGCACGGTCGCCTGGATGGACTCGCATTCCGCCAGCCGCTGGATCGTCGCCTTCGGCCGCCGTTACCAGCGCCAGCTCCGCTTCATCGGCGACCGGGCCCTCCCCGGCCACGACTTCGGCCTCGAATTCACCTCGCTGCTGGCAGCGCTGGCGGTCGCCGCCTTCGTCCTCGTCGCCTACACCGTCGTCGTCAGCGGCGACCCGGGGCCGACCCCGGGTGACGAAACCGCCTTCGAAATCGTCGAAAGCCTCCACAGCGGCGTCCTGCTCGCGGCCTCGAAGGTGGTCACCTTCCTCGGCTCGGGCGGGTTCACTTGGGGGCTGACCGTGGTCTGCGCCGCGCTGCTCGCCTGGCGGCGGCGCTGGCCGGAGTTCTGGGTGCTGGTGGCGGGGATGGCGATCGCCTCACTCGGCTTCCAGCTGCTGAAGGACGCGATCGACCGGCCGCGGCCGCCGGGCCCGCACGAGGTCGCCGCCAGCGGCTCCTCCTTCCCCAGCGGCCATGCCGCCCACTCGGTGCTCTACGTCTTCCTCGCGGTGACGATGGTGCTGCGGCTGCGGCCGGGGATGGCGCGCGGGACCCTGGTCGTGGTCGCCGGCTTCGTGCTGACGGCGCTGGTCGGGCTCTCCCGCGTCTACCTCAACGTCCACTACCTGAGCGACGTCAGCGCCGGCTGGGCGCTGGGCGCGGCCGCCTTCTCGTTCTGCGCGCTCGTCGCCCTGACCGTCACCCAGATGCGCAAGACTGCGCCCGAGTGACTGCAGCGATTGTCTACGCGATCACCGGCATCGGGCACCAGTACGTGCTCTACGCGATCGCCGCGGCGATCTGCTTCGTCGTCTTCGTGACCCTGATCCTGAGCCCGGCGCTGAGCTCTTACGGGCGGGTCTGGGAGAAGGCGGCGGCCAGCTTCCTCGCCTGCTTCGTGCTCGGGGCGCTGATCGTGATCGGCGTCGTGATCGGTCTCGTGATCGTCCGCTATTACCCCGAAATCCTGGAATTCCTGGAAGGCGTTTAGGCGACGCGCCGCGGCTGGCGCCCGCTGTTCGTCCACCGCCGCCGGGCCGCCGCCGGCTCCGCGGGGGCGATAATAGGAAGGTGACGGAGACCGTAAAGGTGACCGAAAAGCCCGCAAACCCGGGAGATCCGGGGCTCCTCGACGCGCTTTCGGAGGCAGTCGAGTCGGGGGCCGGCCTGCCGGCGGTTGCGCGTGCCGCGGCGCGGCTGCTCGACGCCAGCATCGTCCTCATCGACCGCTCCAGCGCCGTCCTCGCGGTCGCCGGCGCCTCGCCCGACCAGGAGCGCAGGCTGCTCGACAAGGGTCAGGGGGTGACCGCGGTCGAGCTGCGGGTCGCCGACGCCGCCGTCGGCGAGCTGCGCTACCGCGCCCGCGCCACCCCCGACCCCGCCCTGACCCGGATGGTGACGACGCTGCTGGCGCTCGAGCTCGAGCGCTCGCGCGCGCCCGAGTGGGAGAGCGAGGAGATTGCGAGCGCCTTCGTCCGGGCCGTGCTCGGGCGCGAGGTGACCGACCGCGGCGACATCGTCGCCCGCGGCGCCGAGCTCGGCGCCGACCTCGACCGCGGCGCCGGCGTCCTCGTCCTCCGCGCCGCGCCGCGCTCCGCGCAGACCGGCGAGTGGCGCGACCGCGTCCTCACCCTTGCGATGCGCGCCCTCCGCTCCCTCGCTCCCGGCTCCCTCGCCGCCGGCGAGAGGGGGGAGTCGGTCGCCGAGGTGGCGGTAATCGTCCCCGCCGAGGACGACGAGCGCCTCGCCCGCGCCGCCGCCGGCCTCGCCCGCGAGCTCGACGACGGCCTCGCCGGCTTCCACCTCACCACCGGCCGCAGCCGCCGCTGCGCCGACCCCGTCGACCTCTACCGTGCCGGCTCGGAGGCCCGCCTCGCGGTCAACGTCGGCGAGGCCGAGGGCCGCTCGATCCTCGCCTTCGAGGACACCGGCGCCTACCGCCTGCTGCTGCCGGCGATGAGCGACGACCCGGCCGAGCTCGAACGCTTCTACGCCGAGACGGTCCAGCCCCTCGCCGACTACGACGAGCAGTACGAGACCGAGCTGGTCACAACCGTCGAGGCCTACCTCGACAACGACGGCAACGTCGCCGCCACCGCCAAGCAGCTCTTCACCCACCGCCACACGATCCGCTACCGCCTCGAGCGCGTCCGCGAGCTCTGCGGCCACGACGTCTCCTCGACCGAAGGCCGCGAGAAGCTCGGCCTCGGCCTCAAAGCGATGCGGGTCCTCGGCATCGCCTCCCCCAGGGGCCCGGCCCTGGAGCCCGGCGCCAAGGGCGGCAAGGTCTCGCGAAGCACGGAGGACTGAGGGCCGCGCCCGGTGCCGCCGGCGCTAGGCTCGGTGCCGATCCGGGGTGGTGTAGTTGGTCAGCACGTCTGGTTTTGGTCCAGGAAGCGAGGGTTCGAGTCCTTCCCCCGGAGTCGCTCGACCAACCAAAACTGCATTGAGGGTCGTATAGGCCCACGATGCAGGAATGGTCGCGTCCGACAGCGCGAAATAGTCTTCTCGCATGGAGTACGGGGGAGAATCGCTCGATCCGCAGACGCGCGAAGCGCTCGGCCGCAGCTGGAAGGGGGTGATGGCGGTCGGGGTGGTCCTGATCTTCGTCGGCTGCGTAGCGATCCTGGTGCCGGCCGTGGCCTCGGTCGGGACGGCGATCTTCATCGGCTGGCTGCTGGTGGTGCTGTCGGCGTTCCTGGTCGCGGCGGCCTTCTCGGCCCACTCGATGGGCTCGATGGCGGTGAGGCTGGCCTGGGCGCTCTTGACCTTCGTCGTCGGCATCTGGCTGATCGTCGAGCCGCACAACGGCACCCTGACGCTGACCCTCGTGCTCGGGATCTACTTCCTGCTGATGGGGCTGACCCGGATCACCGTCGCCTTCCTCGGGCGCGGTCAGCCGAACGCCGGCCTGGTCGGGCTGAGCGGCTTCTGCGGCCTGATCATCGGCATCCTCGTCCTCGTCAAGTTCCCGAGCTCGGCCGACTGGGCGATCGGGCTCCTGGTCGGGATCGACCTGATCTTCGCCGGCTGGACCCTGACCTCGATCGCGCTTGTCGGGCGCGACGTGGTCAAGGGCGGCGCCCCCGCCCGAAGCTGAAGGCTTCGGCCCAGTCGGCCGGCGGCAAACGCCGAGCGCGCCGCGCCAATACGATTCCTCTGGTGAGTTCCCCTCTGGCTCTCGTGATGGCGGCGGGCGAGGGAACGCGAATGCGTTCAAGCACGCCGAAGATGCTGCATCCCGTCTGCGGGCGGGCGATGGTCGCCTGGCCGATCCTCGCCGCGCGGGAGGCGGGGGCTGGCAGGGTGGCGGTGATCGTCTCCCCGGGGCGGGACCTCTCCGCGGGTCTGCCCGAGGAAGTGGAGACGGTCGAGCAGCCCCAAGCCGACGGCACGGGCGGCGCGATCCGGGCGGCTCGGGCGCTGGTCAGAGAGAGCGAGGCGGTTCTGGTCCTCTCCGGCGACGTGCCCCTGATCTCGGCCGTGACGATCGGCGGCCTGCTTGCCGCGCATGAGGCCTCGGAGGCGGCGGCGACGATGCTGACGATCGAGCTCGACGACCCCGGCTCCTACGGCCGCGTCGTCCGCGACGCGGACGGCAGCGTCGAGGCGGTGGTCGAGGCGAAAGCAGCCGGCGACGCCGACCCCGCGCAGCTGGCGATCCGCGAGATCAACGCCGGCACCTACGTCTTCGACGCCGCCCCGCTCGCCGCCGCCCTCGATGGCCTCTCCAACGACAACGCCCAGGGCGAGTACTACCTCCCCGACGTCTTCCCGGCGCTGCGTGCCGCCGGCCACGCCGTCGCCGCCCACAGCGCCGACGACCTCGCGGTGACGATGGGGGTCAACAACCGGGTCGACCTCGCCGCGGTCGAGGCGGAGGCGCGCCGCCGCCTGCTCGAGGCCCACATGCTGGCCGGGGTCACCGTCGTCGACGCTGCCTCGACCTGGGTTGACGTGGGCGTCGAGATCGCCGCCGACGCCCGCATCGAGCCCGGCACCAGCCTCCGCGGCACCACGGCCATCGGTGCCCACGCGGTGATCGGCCCACACAGCACCCTGATCGACACCGAGGTTGGGAACGAGTCGACCGTAGCCCACTCCTACCTGACCGGCTGCCAGGTCGGCGACGGCTGCTCGGTCGGCCCCTTCGCCTACCTGCGTCCCGGCGCCGCTCTCGAGGCCGCCGCCAAGGCCGGGACCTTCGTCGAGATCAAGAACTCGCACCTCGGCAAGGGGGCGAAAGTGCCGCATCTCTCCTACGTCGGCGACGCCGAGGTGGGGGCCGGGTCGAACCTCGGCGCCGGCACCGTCACCGCCAACTACGACGGTTTCCGCAAGCACCGGACGGTGATCGGCCGCGACGTGCGGATCGGCGTTGACACGATGCTGATCGCGCCGGTAGAAGTCGGCGACTCCGCCTACACTGGCGCTGGCGCGGTGGTCAAGGACGACGTCCCGGAGGGGTCGCTGGCCGTGAGCGAGAACGCGCAGCGGAACATCGACGGTTACGCCGCCGCCAAGGCGGCGAAGATGCGAGAGGAAGGTTCGTGAGCACGATCGAGCACACGCCTCAGTCAGCGACGGCGCTTCCGCACGACTACTCGAAGCGGATGATGGTCTTCGGCGGCCGCAGCTCGATGGACCTAGCCGCCAAAGTCGCCGGCAAGCTCGAGCTCGACCTCGGCCAGGTCACCCTCAAGACCTTTGCCGACGGCGAGGTCTACTGCCGCTACGAGGAGTCGATCCGCGGCGCCGACGTCTTCCTCGTCCAGTCGACCTGCGCCAACGCCCAGCAGCGGCTGACCCCGAACGACTCACTGATCGAGCTGCTGACGATGATCGACGCCGCCCAGGGCGCCTCCGCCCACCGGATCATCGCCGTCATGCCCTGGTACGGCTACGCCCGCCAGGACAAGAAGTCGGCGCCGCGCGAGCCGATCACCGCCCGCATCGTCGCCAAAACGCTGGAGGCGGTCGGCGTCGACCGCGTCCTCACGATGGACCTCCACGCCGGCCAGGTCCAGGGCTTCTTCCACGTCCCCGTCGATCACATGACGGCGATGCCGATGCTGACCCAGTGGTTCATCGACCAGGAACTGACCGAGGAGCTGGTGATCGTCTCCCCGGACGCCGGCCGGGTGAAGACGGCGCGCAACTTCGCCCGCCGGGTCGGCACCCAGTGGGCGGTGATGGAGAAGGAGCGGCCGGCCCAGCAGGTGGCCGAGATCGGCTACGTGGTCGGCGACGTCAAGGGCAAGACCGCGGTCCTCGTCGACGACATGATCGACACCGCTGGCACCCTCACCGCTGCGGCCCAGACGGTCCTCGATGAGGGCGCCGCCCGGGTGATCGCCTGCGCCACCCACGGCGTCTTCTCCGGCCCCGCATACGAACGGCTTGCCGACTCGGCGATCGAGCGGATCGTCGTCACCGACACCCTGCCGCTGCGCCCCGGCGCCCCCGACAACATCACCGTCCTCTCGACCGCCAGCACCTTCGCCGACTCGATCCGGCGGATCTTCACCGACGACTCGGTCTCCGAGATCTTCGCCGGCGAGAACCAGCTGTTCTAGTTGCGCCTGGTCGGCCACAAGGGCGCCGACGCGATCGCGCCCGGCAACACGCGGGAGAGCTTCGAAGCCGCGATCGCCGCCGGGGTCGACACGATCGAGCTCGACGTGATCTGGCTCCAGGACGCGCAGCTGCCGCTCGAGCAGCGCCACCCGCTGGTCGTCGCCCACGACTGGGAGGATGCGGCGGCGCGGACGCCGCTGAAGCTGACCGAGGCGCTCGATGCCTTCCTCGAGCCGCCGCTCGACCGGGTCGAGATCGACCTCGACCTGAAGCTGCCGGGCAGGGAGGAGGAGGTGGTGGCGGCGGTCGTCGAGCGCGACCTGCTCGACCGGGTGATGGTCTCGACGATGGAGATGCACACCCTGAAACGGATCCTCGAACTGGAGCCGAAGCTGCGCCGCGGCTGGACTTTCCCGAAAACCACTCGCGACTGGACCAAGCGGCCCTGGGCGCGGCCGCTGCTGCCGGCGGCGCTGGCCGGGATGCGGCTACAGCTGCCGGGTCTGGCGGCGCAGAGGCTGCCGCAGTTCAACGTCTTCGCGATGTGGGTCTACCACCCGCTGATCAGCGCCAGGCTGGCGCGAATCTGCGACCTCGCAGGGGTCGAGCTGATCGCCTGGACGGTCGACGACGAGAAGCGAATGCGCAAGCTCGTCGACCTCGGCGTCGACGGCCTCGTCTCCAACGACCCCCGCCTCTTCGCCGCCCTTTGACCGCGACTTCGATATTTCCCGGGTCCCAGCCGGGGAAATGTCGGTACCCCGATATTTCCGGTGTTAGACCGTGCCGGGGGTGGCGGTGGGCGGGGTGCCGCGGCGGGCGCTCTTGACCTTCACCGCCGACTCCAGGTCTTCCTGGGTGAAGCCGCCGAGCACCTCGCCCCCGAGGGCGTAGCGGTAGAGCGCGACGCCGAAGATGCCGCCGAGCGCCTTCGAGATCAGCAGCGCCACGCACAGCACCAGGGCGCCGATCACGATCAGGACCGCGCCGGCAAAGCCCGCCGAGGGCCAGATCACGACCCCGACCGCGATCAGCGCCGCCGCCGGCAGGAAGCCGAGCAGGAAGACGGCGCCGCCGATCGCCAGGTTGCCGGTGATCTGCTGCCCCCAGCGCGCCTTGAACAGCGAGGCCGAGCGCTTCAGGGTGGTGAACGGGCCGGTCCCCTCGATCGCGATGACCGGCACGGCGAGGAAGGTGACGAGCGACCAGGCAGTGCCGACGAGGCGGCCGGCGATGTCGCCGAGCGCGCCGCCCTGCGACTCGAGCGCGCCGATGATCACCCCGACCGCGGTCGAGAGCGCCGCCCAGCCGCAGATCGCGGCGAAGTGCGAGCGCGCCACCGCGAGGCCGTCGGAGACTGTGACGTCGGACTGGCCGCGGAAGATGCGGTCGGCGGCCGCGGCGAGGCCGACGCTGAAGTAGGTCCCGACCACGCTCAGCACGTAGATCCCGATCACCACGAAGGGGATGCCGGCACCGTAGCTGTGCTGGTCGAGGAAGAAGGCCCCGGGCCCGAGCAGCACGATCCCCAGCAGGACCGTGGCGATGCCGCCGTAGAGCGGGAAGCGGATCAGTTCGCGGTGCCCGTTGAGCAGCGCCCAGCTTTTCTTGGTCAGCGCCCAACCGCGCTTGATTCGTCTCATCTCATGACGTTTCGGCAAGCCCGGGGGTTCGCTTGACCCCTCGCTCCTCGAAATACTCCCACTCGAGCTGGCCGAGCTCGGTCGCCGGCGGGTCGGCGTAGACCCACTCCCGGGCGATTCGGTGCCAGTTCCGTTTCGCCCGCAGCTGCCCGAGCACGGCGACGACGCCGATCTCCATCCGGCGCCCCATCAGCTCGTCGGCCGGGATCGACTCGCGCCGCATCAGGTCGAAGTACTCCGAGCGCGGGTCGTTGGTCGACTCGATGATCTTCATCACCCGCCGCGGCGTGATCTCGATCTCGCGGTCTTCGACGTACCAGCCGCCGACTGCCCGCATGTGCTCCATCAGCCGCTCGGCGTCGAGCTTGGAGGGGTTCTTGACGAACCCGAGCTCGGCCAGCGCCTGGCGGAACGCCTCCGGGTCGTTGCGCGAGGCGGCGTCGAAGGCGCGCTGCTCGAGCAGAATCTGCTCGCGATCGAGCTTCTTCGTCATCCCGAAGTCGAGGAAGGCGACGCGGCCGTCGGCCATCAGCAGGTAGTTGCCGGGGTGCGGGTCGGCGTTGAAGTGCTGCAGGTGGTAGATCGAGCCGAAGCTGCCGCGGAAGACGATCTCGCCGAAGCGGCTGCGCTCGGGGTGCGGCAGCTCCTTTATCTCTTCGAAGCCCATCCCCTCGACCAGCTCGGTCACCAGCACCCGCCGCCGCGAGAGCCGCGTCACCACTTCCGGCACGTAGACGAAGGGGTGTTCACGATAGGCGCGGGCGAAGGCGCGCTGGTTCTGCGCCTCGTACTCGTAGTCGAGCTCCTCCATCACCCTTTCGCGGAGCTCCTCGGCGATCGCCTTGGCGTCGAGCCCGGGCGCGATCGCCCGCGCCAGGCGCACCAGGGTGCCCGCGTTGCGGAGGTCGGCCTCGAGCGCCTCGGCGATCCCCGGGTACTGGATCTTCACCGCCACCGCGCGGCCGTCGAGCAGCTCCGCCCGGTGCACCTGGCCGATCGAGGCGGCGGCGAAGGCCTCGTGCTCGAACTCGGCGAACAGCTCCGCCAGCGGCTCGCCGTCGTACTCTTCGTCGAGCACCTTCTCGACGCTCCCCCACGGCATCGGCGGCGCCTCGGTCCGCAGCTTCGCCAGCTGCTCCTGGTAGATCTCGCGGTACTCCTCGGGGATGAACTCGGTGTCGATGAAGGAGGCGAACTGGCCCAGCTTCATCGCCGCGCCCTTCATCTGCCCGAGCGCCGCGACCATCTTCATCGCCGTCTCCAGGTGGCGCTGCTCGAGGTGCTCGCGGCTCTCCTCCTCTGAGCGGCCGACGTTGGCGGCTTTCGTCCCCGCGTATTTCGCCCCCTGCACCCCGATGATCGAGCCCAGTTTGGCCGAGCGCCGGATCCGGCCCTTCGGGATCTTCCCCTCGTCCGCCACTCCCGACAGCCTGCCACAGGTGCCGAAAAGGCCCCGGGAAGCTGGTCTCGGCGCCGGTTCTCTATCCTCTCCCGTCCGATGGCAGCTGGTCGCTCCACGCTCAAAGTCGCTCCGCGGGCCGAGTTCGGCTCGCGCACCTCGCGCCGCCTGCGCCGTGAGGGGCTGGTGCCCGGCGTCGTCTACGGCGGCGGCTCCGAGGCGCGTCCGTTTCAGGTGTCCGAACGCGACGTCCGCGTCGTCCTCGGCGCGGGTGCGGCGCTCTTCGACCTCCAGATCGAGGGCAGCAAAGAGGTGCCGGTGGTGGTCAAGGAACAGCAGATGCACCCGGTGCGGGGGACGCTGCAGCACATCGATCTGCAAGAGGTCAAGCTCGACGAGGCGATCGAGGCCGACGTCGCGATCGAGCTCGAAGGGGCCGAGGACGCGCCAGGCGTCAAGGCCTCCGGCGTGCTTGAGCACGTCACTCGCGAGATCACCGTCGAAGCGCTGCCTACCGACATCCCCGACCGCATCGTCGTCGACGTCTCGGCGATGGAGATAAACGACACCCTGCAGCTCTCGGCGGTGAGCGCTCCGAACGGCGTCACCTTCGTCGCCGACGAGCCCGAGGAGGTCACGATCGTCACCCTCTCGCCGCCCCGCGTCGAAGAGGTCGAGCCCGAGCTCGAGGAGGAGACCGAGGTGGTCGGCGAGGAGGGCGAGGCCCCGGCCGAGGAGGCCGACGGCGGCGACCAGGGCGACTCGGGCGGCGACTCCGAGGGCGAGTAGGCGCGAGCCTTGTCGCTCTTCCGCCGCCGCCAGAAGGGCGGCGAGAGCGGAGACCCAGCTTCTGAGGCCGGCGACCGCGTCCTCGTCGTCGGGCTCGGCAACCCGGGCCGCGAGCACGAGCGGACCCGCCACAACGTCGGCTTCGATGTCGCCGAGGAGCTGGTGCGGCGCTGGGACCTCGGCCGGCCGCGTGACAAATTCCGTGCCAAGTTGTACGAGGGACGCGCGGGGCCCGGCGGCCCCCGCGTCGCGGTCCTGCTGCCGCAGACCTACATGAACGATTCCGGCCGCTCCGCCGGTCCCGCCCGCGGCTCGCTCAGGGTGCCGCTCGATCGGGTCGTCGCGATCCACGACGAGATCGACATCCCGTTCGGCGAGGTGCGGGTCCGCGAGGGCGGCGGCCTCGCCGGCCACAACGGCCTCAAGAGCCTGAAAAGCGGCTTCGGCAGCGCCGACTTCTGGCGCGTCCGGGTTGGCGTCGACCGTCCCGACTCGACCGACCCCGAGATCGTCGCGGCATACGTCCTCGGTCGCTTTCGCGAGCCGCGGCCCGAGGTCGAGGGGCTGGTCGACGAGGCAGCCCGCGAGACTGAGCGGCTGATCAGCCGCCTGACCGAGCCACCAGGCAATCCGACCAGCTAGGTTCGGGCCGATGGCCGACCGACTGACCAGCTACCTGCGAACGGATTCGGGCGTGGCGCTGATCCGGCTCGAACGGCCGGACGCCCGCAACGCCCTCAACACCCAGATGCTGGCGGAGCTGCTCGAGCACCTCGCCGTCGCCCGCGAGGACGAGGCGGTCCGGATCGTCGTCTTCAGCTCTGCCGACCCGCTCGGGTTCTGCGCCGGCGCCGACGTCCGCGAGCCGCTCGACCACGACGGTCACGTCCGCCGCATGCAGATGTTCTCCGATCTCTACGACACCGTCGTCGCCTTCCCGAAGCCGACCGTTGCCGCCTGCCACGGCGACGTCGTCGGCGGCGGCGCCGAGATCGCGGTCGCCTGCGACCTCCGCGTCGGCGGCGCCAACCTGCGCCTGCGCTTCCCCGGCGCCGCCCTGGGGATGCCGGTCGGACCGGCCCGCCTCATCACCCTCTGCGGCCTCGCCACCGCCAAGTACCTGCTGCTGAGCGCGAAGACGATCGGCGCCGACGAGGCGCTGCGGCTCGGCCTCGTCAACAAGGTCGCGCCCGCCGCGGCGACCGAGGACGCGGCGCTCGAGCTGGCCGCCACCGTCGCCGCCCACGACCCCGCCGCCGTCGCCCGGCTGAAGAACATGCTGCACGAGTGGGACGACGTGGTCGGCCGCTCCGCCGCCGAGGGCGTCGGCCAGGTCGAGCACGTCCGCGCCGGCCTCGACCTGCCGTTCGGCTGAGCGCGCTTCGAGCCGCGCTCCCCCGCGAGCTGTTCCTTCTGCTCGCGTGACGGAGATGAGGAGCAACTCGCCGATGGGGTGGCTTCCCTAGGATCGGATTAGACGACCTGGATCGGCCGATCCGGGCGTTTTCCCTGCAATGAGCCTCCGACCCCTACTCGATCTTGCCGCCGAGAGCGAGCGCCTCCACGCGCTCGCTGGTGACGTCCGCGCCGTCGCCGACACCGGCGGCGAGCAGCTGACCCTGCGCGCCTCCGCCACCCTTCGCCCGCTGCTGCTGGCCACCCTGCTCGAGGACGAGCGCGGCCTCGCCGGCCGCCCGGCGCTGCTGGTCAGCGCCGACGACCGCTCCGCCCGCGACCTCGCCGCCGACCTCCGCGCCTACCTGGCCCCGCGCCGGGTCCGCTTCTACCCCTCGCGCGGCACCGGCTACGCCAGCTCGATCTCGCCGCCGCCGCACCTGGTTGGGCTGCGGATCGACGCCCTCGACGCGCTCGCCGCCGACCCCGACGCGATCGTCGTCGCCAGCGCCACCGGGCTCGCCGAGGCGGTCCCCGACGCCTCCCTGCGACCGGCCGGCTCGATCCTCGCCCTCGGCGAAGAGGTCGACCTCCTCGCCGTCGCCGAGGACCTGGTCGGCGCCGGCTACGAACGGGTCGAGCAGGTCGAGGAGCGCGGCCAGTTCGCGGTCCGGGGTGGCATCCTCGACGTCTTCCCGGCGACCGAGGAGCGGGCGGTGCGGATCGAGCTGTTCGGCGACGAGGTCGAGTCGATGCGCTGGTTCTCGACCTTCACCCAGCGCAGCCTCGGCGAGGCCGAGCGGGTCGAGCTGGCGCCGGCCGCCGAGCTCGACTCCGAGCACCGCGAGCTCGCCCAGCTGGCCGCCGCCGAGGTGGCGGAAGCGCCGGCCAACCGCGACGGTGACTCCGAGGACGGCCGCCTCGCCAACCTCGCCGAGCTGCTGCCGCTCGACCGCTTTCGCGCCCCCCTCGACCTCGTCCCCGAGGCCGCTGCCGTCATCCTCGCCGCTGCCGAGGAGATCGAGCCGGCCCTCCGAGACAACTGGGACGACGTCACCGCCGCGATGCACGACGAGGACGCCCGCCACCTCTATGTCGACGTCGCCGAGCCGCTCGCCGCCCGGGCCGCCCTCGCCCTGACCGGGGTGGGGGAGGACGACGAGGCCGCCTTCCGCGCCTCGCGCGCCGAGTCACCCGCCCGCAGCGTCAAGGAGGCCGAGGCCGAGCTCGAGAAACTGGTCCGCTCCGGCTACCGCACCGTCATCGCCTTCGAGAGCCGCGGCGAGGCCGAGCGTGCCCGCTACGGCCTCGACCACCTCGACGCCCGCCTGCTCGACGGCGGCCGCCTCTCGCCCGAGCCCGGCCTCGCCTTCGCCGAGGCGCGCCTGCGCGAGGGCTTCGTCAGCCCGGAGCTGAAGCTCGCGGTCTACCCGTACCGGCGACTCGTCCACCGCCGCCGCACCGACGAGCCCGCCCCCGGCCGGGGCCGCGGCCGGCTCGCCTTCTCCGACCTCCGGGTCGGCGACTACGTCGTCCACGAGGACCACGGCGTCGCCCGCTTCGCCGGCTTCGAGACCCGCGAGATCGGCGGCGTCACCCGCGACTATCTGTACCTCGAATACAAAGGCGAGGACCGGGTCTACGTCCCGACCGAACAGCTGGCGAAGCTGAGCCGCTACGTCGGTGCCGGCGGCTCGCCCACCCTCTCGGCGCTGGGCGGCAAGCGCTGGCAGAACATGAAGGCGCGGGCCCGCAAAGCGGCGGGCGCGCTGGCCGGCGAACTGCTCAACCTCTACGCCGAGCGCCGCTCCCGCAAGGGCCACGCCTTCCCGCCCGACGGCGAGTGGCAGATCGAGATGGAGGCCGCCTTCCCCTACCGGGCGACCGCCGACCAGGTCGAGGCGATCGAGGCGGTCAAGGGTGACATGGAATCGCCGCGGCCGATGGACCGCCTGGTCTGCGGCGACGTCGGCTTCGGCAAGACCGAGGTGGCGCTGCGGGCCGCCGTCAAGGCGGCATCCGACGGCAAGCAGGTGATCGTCCTGGTGCCGACGACGATCCTCGCCCAGCAGCACTTCGGCACCTTCCGCGAGCGCCTCGCCGACCTCCCGTTCCGGGTCGAGGGCGTCTCCCGCCTCCGTCCCGCGGCCGAGACCAAAGCCGTGTTGAAGGACTTCGAGGCGGGCAAGGTCGACATCCTGATCGGCACCCACCGCCTGCTCAGCCGTGACGTACGGGCGAATGAGCTGGGCCTGATCGTGGTCGACGAGGAGCAGCGCTTCGGCGTCAAGCAGAAGGAGCTGCTGCGGCAGCTGAAGCTGAAAGTCGACGTGCTGGCGCTCTCGGCGACGCCGATCCCCCGCACCCTGCAGATGAGCCTCGCCGGCCTCCGCGACATCTCGGTGATCGAGACTCCGCCGGAGGGCCGCCGCCCGATCCGCACCTACGTCGGCCCTTACGACGAGGACCTCGTCCGCAAGGCGATCGAGCGCGAGGTCGAGCGCTCGGGACAGGCCTTCGTCCTCCACAACCGGATCGACTCGCTGCCCGAAACCGTCGAGCGGCTGCGCGGCCTCGTCCCGAAAGCTCGCTTCATCGAAGCCCACGGGCAGATGGAGGAGAAGCAGCTCGAGGACACGATGCTCTCGTTCCTGCGCGGCGACGCCGATTGCCTGGTGACGACGACGATCATCGAGTCCGGTCTCGACATCCCGACCGCCAACACGCTAATCGTCGAGCGCTCCGACCAGCTCGGGCTGAGCCAGGCCTACCAGATCCGCGGCCGCGTCGGGCGCTCCCGCGAGCGCGCCTTCGCTTACCTGCTCTACCCCTCCGAGCAGGCGCTGAGCGAGGAGGCCGAGGCGCGGCTCTCGACCCTCGCCGACCACACCGAGCTCGGCTCCGGCTTCCGGATTGCGATGCGCGACCTCGACATCCGCGGCGCCGGCAACCTGCTCGGCGACGAGCAGTCCGGTCACGTCGCCGCGGTCGGCTTCGAGCTCTACTGCCAGATGATCGATGAGGCGGTGGCCGAGGCCGCTGGCGCCGAGGGCGAGCGTGAGGAGGCGCCAGAGCCGGTCCGGCTCGACGTCCCGGTCGACGCCTACCTGCCGGCGACCTACGTCCCCTTCGAGGCGGCCAAGATCGACATCCACCGCCGCATCGTCTCGGCCCGCGAGTCGGGCGAGCTGCGGGCGATCCGCGACGAGCTCGACGACCGCTTCGGGCCGCTGCCCGACGAGGCCGCGAATCTGTTGGCGCTGCAGCGGGCGCGGATCGAGCTCGGCCTTGCCGGCGCCCGCAACGTCGAGTTCCGCGGCGGCCGCCTCAGCGTCACCGGAGTCGAGCTCGACTCCGAGGGGGCCGGGGTGCTGGCCGAGCAGGTCGAGGGCGCGGTTTACGAATGGCGCGAGCAGACGGCGGCGGTGCGGGTTGCCGGCGAGCCGACCGAGCGGCTGGCGGCGGTGCTGGCGATGGCCGCCGGTCTGCGCGAGGCGCGGCGCAGCGTCGAGCAGGCCGCCGCGTAGGGTTGCTGCGCCCATTCGCCTTGCATTCCCGCGACCGCTTAGGCGTTCCTTGAGGGTTTTCCACTAAGCTGCCGCCCTCGTGGCAGCGAAAGGGCAGAGGAAAGGGCCGCCGCCGCAGCGCCGCACCGCAGGCGGGAAGCGCCTGTGGCTGATCGTCTTCGCGGTGCTGTTCGTGGCGATCTTCGTGATCTTCGCGGTGGCGCAGGGCATCGGCGCGACCAGCGTGCCCTCGGGCGACGCCGCGATCGTCAAGAACGTCCCCAGCGAATCGAGCACGGTCACCGAAGCCGAAGTGAAGCGCGGGACCGGCCAGCAGGTCGCCGCCGCGGCCAGCGAAGGCAAAGCGAAAGCCCCGAAACCGGGCTCGAAGAAATACGAAGAACTGAAGGAAGCGGCCCTGGGCGAACTCCTCGACGAGATCTGGATCCACGGCGAGGCCGAAGAAATGGGGATCTCGGTCACCTCCAAACAGATCGAAACCGAACTGGCGGCGATCAAAAAACAGAACTTCCCGACGGAAAAGGCCTACGCCGAATTCCTTGAAAAATCGCACTTCAGCCAGAAAGACGTGAACGACCGGGTCGAACTGCAGGTCCTCAGCACCGAAATCCAGGAACGGGTCAAAGCCGGAACGCCGCCGGCGAGCGCCGCCGAAATCCAGGCCTACTACGAAGCCGAAAAGGCCACCCAGTTCACGACCCCGGCCAGCCGTGACGTCCGCGTCATCGTCAACAAAGACGAGTCGAAGGTCGAAGCGGCGAAGAAGGCTCTGGAAGCCGACCAGTCGCCTGCGAACTGGAAGAAAGTGGCACCGAAATACTCGTCTGACCCGACCACGAAAACCAAAGGTGGCCTGCAGAAAGGGATCACCGAAGAATTCGTCAAAGGCGACCTGAAGAAGGCGATCTTCGACAGCGCCACCGGCGAACTGGTCGGCCCGGTCGAGTACGAAAAGAACTTCCTCCTGATCGAACCGGTGAAACTGAACGCGGAAAAGGTCAAAACCCTGGCCGAAGTCAAATCGCAGATCAGCCAGACGCTGACCCAGCAGAACCAGGAAGAATTCTTCTCCTCCTTCGTCACCGAATATCAGTCGAAGTGGACCTCACGCACCTTCTGCGCCGCGGGCTTCACGGTCGAACGCTGCTCGAACTTCAAGGGCAGCGGCCACCCCAGCAGCGCCGCGCCCGCCTGCTACGAAGCCAACCCGAAGAAACCGGCGGCCGAATGCCCGGCGCCGGTGACGATGAACACCCCGGCGATCCCCGGCACGGTCTCGACGACCAAACCCAAAGGGGAACAGCTGGTCCAGCGGCCGCGGCCGGCTGGGCTGAAGCCGCCGGAAGGCGAAGGGGCGCTGCCGGAAGCGGTCAGCCCTGAATCCGAAGCGGCGACCGGGGAAACCGGGACCGGCGAATAGTCCGCCCGGGCCCCGTGAGGTTGCCTTCTCAGGCGATATGCGCGGGAAAAGGCAACCTCATCGGGGGTCAGAATAAGATGCGCCGCTCGTGAGCGCAATCAGCTCCATCCACGGCCGTCAGATCGTCGATTCGCGCGGCAACCCGACCGTCGAGGTCGAGGTCGTGCTCAAGTCCGGGGCGCGGGGGCTGGCGGCGGTGCCCTCGGGAGCCTCGACCGGCGAGTTCGAGGCGGTCGAGCTGCGGGACGGCGGCGACGCCTGGGCCGGCAAGGGCGTGACCAAGGCGGTCGGCCACGTCAACGGCGAGATCGCGAAGGCGCTGGTCGGCGCCCGCGCCGCCGAGCAGGGCGCTCTCGACGAGACGATGATCGAGCTCGACGGCACTCCGAACAAGGGACGGCTGGGAGCCAACGCGCTGCTCGGAGTCTCCCTGGCCGCGGCCAAGGCGGCGGCAGCCGACTCCGAGCAGCCGCTCTACCGCTACCTGGCCGAGCTCTACGGCGGCGGCGAGCCGGCGATCCTGCCGGTGCCGATGATGAACGTCCTCAACGGCGGCGCCCACGCCGACAACTCGGTCGACTTCCAGGAG
>DASXFL010000052.1:0-11586 GCA_036489595.1 Solirubrobacterales bacterium | reverse complement strand
GCCAAGGCGGCGACGTAGAGAGAGGGCCGAAACGATGCCCCGATCGAGCGGCCCTGCGCGTGCAGCACCGGTACCGCGAGAAACGGCCACGAGCCTGCCACCTGGGAGACCCCGAGGGTGACGGCGAGGAACAGCGAGAGCTGCCCGAACCCACTGGTCCCGAGCTCCCGGGTGAAGAGCAGTATCAGCCCGAAGTAGCCGAGCGAGCGGGCCAGGTAGCCGGCCCAGAGCCAGCCGACGTCGCGACTGAGGCGGCGGGAGTCCATCAGTCGCTTAACGGGGCGCCAATGCGGCCATGTCGGTATCGGATTCTATGATCGGGCCATGGCGGTGGGACAGGTGAGGCCGGGCTATGAGCTGTGGCGCCCGAATCGCGAGAAGAGCGGCTCGGTGACGATGAGGTGGCTGATCGTGCTGCTGCTGCTCGCCACCGCTGGGCTGGCGGCGCTGATCACGATCGGCGGCTGGTCGGTGATGAAGGGCGGCAGCGGGATGGGAATCGTCTGCGCGATCTACGCCTTGCTCTACCTCCTCTTCGCATACCGGGTCGCCCGCTGGAGCCGCGGCGTGCTGCCGCTGGCGGCGGCGCTCTCGATGATCCTGGCAATCCTCTGCGCGGTCGGCGCCGAAAGCTGGTTCGAACGCGACAAGAGCGGCTTCAGCGAACCGCTGCTCTCCTCCTCGCTGGTCGGCGTGCTGGTGATCATGCTGGCGCTGCTGCAGATCGTCGTCATCGCCGCCGCCCTCTACGGCTTCAACCAGAACTGGCACGTCGAGGAAGAGCGGCCGATCGGCTCCGGCGAAGACTATGGCGCCGGCGCCGCCCCCGGCGGCGGCGCCCCGCAGCCGGCCTGACCCGGCCCTGCAGCCGGCCCGGTCCGCCGGCGCGGCGGAGCGAGGAGGTGCCGGAGGTGGGACTCGAACCCACAAGCCCGCAAGGGCAATCGATTTTGAGTCGATCGCGTATGCCAATTCCGCCACTCCGGCAGCGGCTGCGGGAACGATAGAGGCGCGGCGCCCCCAGAGGGCTTGCGCAGACCCCTACTGCAGCGAGATCGCAAAGCGGCCGGAGGAGCTCCGCATCCTGCCGCGAGGCGAGGACGGGCCCCGGGGGCGGATCAGCCGCAACGCCGCGATCGCCGCACAGGTCCAGCTGGCGACGACCAGCAGCCCGCCGATCACGTCGCCCGGGAAGTGCCAGCCGAGGACGATGACGGCGGCGCCGACCGCGGCCACGAAGGCGGCACCGAGCACCGCTGCCGGCCGCCGCAGATGCGGCGGGGCAACCAGCACCAGAGCCACCGCGAGCGAGGCGGCGGCGGTGGTGTGGCCGCTCGGAAAGGCCCAGGCCCAGGGCATCAGCACTTTCAGCACCTGCGTGCTGAGGGTGGCGCCGGCGACGACCGCAACCGCCGCGATCGTCTCGCGGATGCGGCCGAACCCCGCGCCGATCAGCACCAACCCGGCCAGCAGGGCGAGAAAGGGAAGGGGATCGACCAGGTGCGCGAAGAAGGTCGAGATCGAGTGGGCGGTCCCGGCGTCGTGCCAGGCGGCGCGGCTGTGAATCGAGTGGTTCAGTTCCGCGGTCGGGCCCACTTTGTAGGCGAGCACGGCCACCGGGCCGATCATCAGGGCCGACCCGACGGCCCCCAGAATCGGGATGCGGGCGCTTCGGAGCATCCGTGAACCTTAGCGAGGCGCCCTTACAGGAACCTAAGGGCGGAGCCGCAGAGGAGCCCGCGTCAGACCATTCCGAGGCCGCCGCTGACGCCGAGCGTCTCGCCGGTCACGAAGGAGGCCTCCTCGGAGGCGAGAAAGGCGACCGCGCTCGCCACCTCCTCGGGCTGGCCGAGGCGGCCGAGCTGGGTCTGCGCGCGCATGTTCTCGATCAGCCTCTCCCCCACCTCACCGAGCTGCTTGGCGCCCATCAGCAGCGGCGTCTCGATTGGTCCCGGGGCGATCGCATTGGCGGTGATCGCGTAGCGGCCGTTCTCGCGGGCGATCACCTTGGTGAAGCCGATCACCCCCGCCTTCGCCGCCGAGTAGGCGGCCGAGCCCTTGGAGCCGACCCGCCCCGCCTCGGAGGAGATGCTGACGATCCGCCCGTAGCGGGCCTGCTGCATCGCCGGCAACGCCGCCGCGGTGCAGTTCATCACCCCGAGCAGGTTGATCGCGATCACCTTCTGCCACTGCTCCGGGGTGGTCTGGGTGAAGAAGCCGAACTCGTCGGTGCCGGCGTTGTTGACCAGGACCTCGAGGGTGCCGAGGCCGCCGATCGCCGCGGCGCAGGCCGCGTGGTCGCTGACGTCGAGCTCGAGCGGGTGGCCGCCGACCTCGCCCGCGACCCGGTCGGCCCCGGCGGTGTCGATGTCGGCGACCCAGACCTCGGCGCCCTCGGCGGCGAGCCGCGCCACGATCGCGGCGCCGATCCCGCTACCCCCTCCCGTGACCAGGGCCTTCCGTCCCTCCAGCCTCATCGCCGCGGAGCATAGTCGCCGGCTGGGGACCGCGGGCCCGGGTTCCATAGACTGGCCGCCGCCGTGGCCAACCTTCCGACGATCCCGATCCTCGGCGGCACCGGCGCCCTCGGCGCCGGCCTGGCGCTGCGCTGGGCGATGGCCGGAGCGCCGATCGTCCTCGGCTCGCGCTCGGCCGAGCGCGGCGAGGAAGCGGCAGCACGGATCCGCGAGAAGGTCGCCGGCGCCGAGGTCCGCGGAATGGAGAACGGGGCGGCCGCGGCCGCGGCCGAGATCGTCTTCCTCACCGTCCCCTTCCGCGCCCAGTCGGAGAACCTCAACAACCTGCGCGAGGCGCTGCAGCCGGGCCAGATCCTGGTCGACTGCACGGTGCCGCTGGCCGCCGCGGTCTCCGGCAAAGCGACCCGCTCGCTCGGCGTCTGGCAGGGCTCGGCCGCCCAGCAGGCGCAGGAGATGGTCCCCGACGGCGTCACCGTCGTCTCCACCCTGCACACGGTCGGCGCTCCGACCCTGACCGACCTCGACGCCGAGCTCGACGAGGACATCCTCGTCTGCGGCGAGCGAAAGGCCGACAAGGCGCGGGTGGCGCGGCTGATCGAGGCGATCCCCGGCCTCCGCGCGGTCAACGCCGGCCCGCTCGAGATGGCGCGGATCGTCGAGCAGCTGACGCCGATGCTGATCTCGATCAACAGCCGCTACAAGACTCACGCGGGGATCAAGCTGACCGGCCTCCCCGACGCCGACCACTGGGGTTAAGCGGCGGGTGCGGGTCGCTCTCCTCGCCGGCGGCACCGGCGGCGCCAAGCTCGGCGCCGGCCTACAGCAGGAGCTCGGCGAGGAGCTCTCGGTGATCGCCAACACCGGCGACGACGTCGAGGCACTCGGCGTCCACGTCTCCCCTGACCCGGACCTCGTCACCTACTGGCTCTCTGGCGAAATCGACGAGGAGCGCGGCTGGGGGATCCACGACGACGGCTTCGTCGTCCTCGAGCGGCTCGGCAAGCTGGGGGCGCCGAGCTGGTTCAGCCTCGGCGACCGCGACCTCGCCACCTGCCTCTACCGCCGCGCCTTCCTCGAGGACGGCGGCCGCCCGACCGAAGCGCAGGCGCAGATCGCCCGGGCGCTCGGGGTGCGGGCACGGGTGCTGCCGATGTCGGACACGCCGGTGCGGACGAAGGTGCTGACCGCCGGCGGCCGCCGCGAGCTGCAGGAGTACATGATCATCGACGGCGGCCAGCCCGAGGTGATCGGAGTCGAGCTCGAGGGGATCGAGGCGGCGGCACCGACGGCGGAGGTGCTGGAGGCGCTGGCCGGCGCCGAGGCGATCGTGATCGGGCCCTCGAACCCGGTGATCTCGATCGGCCCGATCCTCGCCCTGCCCGGGGTGCGGGAGGCGATCGCCGGCTCGCCGGCGCCGGTGGTCGCGGTCAGCCCTTACGTCGGCGGCCGCATCGTCAAGGGGCCGACCGACAGGTTCATGGAAGCGGTCGGCCGGCCGACGAGCACGGCTGGCGTCGCCTCGCTCTACGCCGGGCTGGTCGACGGCATGGTGCTCGACGCGGGCGACCCCGAGCCGCCGCCGGCCGAGCTGCCGACGCTCGCGGTGCCGACCCTGATGGAGGGCGCCGAGGGGCGAACGCGGCTCGCCGGCCAGCTCCTCGACTTCGCCGAGGAGCTGGGGCGATGAGCGCCATCGAGGGCGCCATCGCGGTCCTCACCGTGAAGCGCTTCGACGCCGCCAAGCAGCGGCTGGCGGCGGGGCTCGACGGCGAGCGGCGGCGGGCGTTGGCGGCGGCGATGGCGGCCGACGTGCTGGAGGCGATCGGCGCGGCGCGCTCGGTGGCGAGGACGCTGGTGGTCAGCGGCGATCCGGGCGCCGCGGCGATCGCCTCCGAGGTCGGAGCCGAGCTGGTCGCCGACGACGAGGACGCGGGCCACGTCGAGGCGGCGCTGCTCGGGATCGCCCGCGCCGAATCCGTCGGCGCCGGCACCGTCGTTCTCCTCCCCGGCGACTGCCCGCTGCTTGACCCGCGCGAGCTCGACCGCCTCTTGACCGGGCTGCCGGACCCCTATCTCGCGATCGTCCCCGACCGCCACGGCGAGGGCACCAACTCGCTGGTCCTGCGGCCACCGGGCGCGATCGTCCCCGCCTTCGGCGAGGGCAGCCGCGCCCGCCACGTCGCCGCCGCCCGCGCCGCTGGCATCCCCTTCGCGGTCGAGCGGGTCGGCTCGCTCGCCCTCGACCTCGACACCCCAGCCGACGTGATCGCCCTCACCCGCGAGCTCGAGCGCCACCGCGGCCGCGCCCGCCGCACTGCCAAGGTGCTCGGCATCTAGCTGTTCCCTATGTCCGCATGACGAGCAAAAGGAACAGCTCAGCGGCGATCACGGTGCGGGCGGTGGCGGGGCTGCCGGAGATCGGCGAGGGCGACCCGCTCGGCGAGCTGATCGCGGCGGCGGCTGGCGAGCTCGCCGACGGTGAGGTCGTCGTCGTCTCGCAGAAGATCGTCTCCAAGGCCGAGGGCCGGGTCCGCCGCCTCTCCTCGGTGATCCCGGGCGCCGAGGCCCGGCGGCTGGCGGCGGTCCTGGGCAAGGAGCCGGCGCTGGTCGAGCTGGTGCTCGAGGAGAGCGCGCGGGTGATCCGCTCCGAGCGCACGGTTCTGATCGTCGAGACCAAGCACGGCTTCGTCTGCGCCAACGCCGGCATCGACTCCTCCAACCTGGCGGAGGAGGACACCGTCTGCCTGCTGCCCGAGGACCCCGACGCCTCCGCCCGCCGGCTCCGCGCCGAGCTCGCCGCCGCAGCCGGCGGCGCCCGCCTCGGCGTCGTCGTCTCCGACAGCTTCGGCCGCGCCTGGCGACTGGGCCAGGCCGAGGTTGCGATCGGCTGCGCCGGCCTGCGCCCGCTCGACGACTGGCGCGGCCGTGAGGACGCCGGCGGCCGGCAGCTGGAGGCAACCCTGATCGCGATCGCCGACGAGGTCGCCGGGGCGGCCGATCTGGTGAGGAACAAGGCGAGTGGCGTGCCGGCGGCGGTCGTGCGCGGCCTCGGCGATCACCTGACCGACGAGGACGGACCCGGGGCCGCCGCTCTGCGCCGTCCTCGCGAGGAGGACCTGTTCCGCTGACGCCTGGGTCGCGTTTGTATCGCATAGGCGAACAAACGCGACCCACCGAGGTCGGCGGGCCTAGTCGCGGTGGAGGAGGCCCTTGACCTTGTCGGTCATCTTCTCGACCCCGTCCTTGGCCTTGCCTCCGGCCTGGTCGACCTTGCCCTCGCGCTGCAGGTCCTTGTCGCCGGTCACGTCGCCGGCCGCCTCCTTCAGGCGCCCTTTGGCCTCGTCGGCATTACTCGGGTTGTCGCTCATCCTTCCTCCTTTCTTGGGTTGGCGTCGACTACCCGCCTCGGGAGCGGCTCAACCGGCGGGCTGGGCGAATCAGGCGACGGGGGCAGCGACCGGGTGCCGCTCGAGGACCTCATAGAGCGTCGTCCGCTGGGCCGCCGGGCGGCCGGCGGCGTGGGCAGCCTCGACCAACTGCGCCGGCTCGAGCTTGACCCCGTGGTCGGCGCCGGCCATGCGGCTGATGTTCTCCTCCATCAGCGTGCCGCCGAGGTCGTTGACCCCCCAGCGCAACGCCTCGGTCGCCCCCTCGAGGCCCATCTTCACCCAGCTCGCCTGCAGGTTCGGGATCTTCCTCCCGAGGGCGAGCCGGAAGGCGGCGGTGTGCTTGAGGTTCTCGGCAATCGAGATCTCCTCGATCCCGTGGGTGCGGCCGAGCAGGGTGTTGAAGGGGATGAAGGAGAGGGGCACGAACTCGGTGATGCCGCCGGTCCGCTCCTGCAGGCCGCGGACGACCCGCATGTGGCGGGCCAGCTCGCGCGGCTCCTCGATGTGGCCGAACATCACCGTCGAGGTCGAGCGCAGGCCGGCGCGGTGCGAGGCTTCGATGATCTCGACCCAGCGGGCGACCGGCAGCTTGTTCGGTGAGATCCGTTGGCGGACGCCGTCGTCGAGCACCTCGGCGGCGGTGCCGGGGGTCGAGCCGAGGCCCTGCTCGAGCAGGTACTCGAAGACTTCGCCGGGCCCGCGGCCGGAGCGCTCGCAGGCCCAGTCGATCTCCATCGGCGAGTAGGCGTGGAGGTGGATCTCCGGCGCCGCCCGCTTCGCCAGCCGCAGCCAGCGGCCGTACTCCTCGAGCGTCAGGTCGGGATGGATGCCGCCCTGCATGCAGAGCTCGGTGGCGCCGAACTCCAGCGCCTCGGTGATCCGCGCCGCGAAGTCGCCCTCCGAGACTTCGAAGGCGTCGGGCGAGCGGCGGCCCTGGCCGAAGCCGCAGAAGGCGCAGCCAACGGTGCAGACGTTGGTGAAGTTGATGTTGCGGTTGACGATGAAGGTGACGGTCTCGCCGGCCAGCTCGGCCCGCAGCTCGTCGGCGGCGATCCGCATCTCCTCGATCACCTCGGGCCGGGTCTCGGCGAAGAGCGCGGTCAGCTCGTCCTCGGAGAGCTCGGCCCCCTCGCGGCCCTTTCGGATCGCCCGCTCAGCGAGGAGGCCGTCGAGGCTCTCCCCGGAGCGGCGGCCGGAGCCGCGGCGGGGGATGAAGCTCCAGTACTTGAGCTTGATCACGTCGAGGACGCCCTGCTCCATCCACTCCGGGTCCATGTACTGGGGGTAGGCACAGAGGCGCTCGGTGAGGGCGTAGCCGCGCGGGGCCAGCTCCTTGCGGACCTGATGCGGGGACGGGAAGGGCTCCTCGGGGGAGATGTGGTCGCCGTTGGACGAGAGGCCGCCGAGGTCGGTCGCGCCGGCTTCGACCAGCTCGGGCCAGAAGTTGCTCAGGTTGGGCGGGACCTGGACGCCGACGTCCGGCATCAGCCTTTTGCACTCGCCGATCAGGCGCTTGATCTCGTCGATCGAGACCGGGTTGGCCCAAGACGGGACGGTCACCGGGGGGTCCCCTCCGGGAGCAACAGATGGGGAGGCTCCCGGAGAGGGCCCCCCGTCGCCCGCCCAGCGCTCGCGCGAGGCGGCGTTGGCGATGTCGGCGACCTCGGCGCCGTAGTAGCGCGGGTGCGGGACGAAGTTCTGGAGGATCACCTCCTGGATGTGGCCGTAGCGGGTATGCACCTCCGCTAGAGCTTCGAGGGACGAGACGCGCTCTTCCTCGGTCTCGCCGATGCCGACGAGGATTCCGGTGGTGAAGGGGATTCGGAGCTCGCCCGCGGCTTCTATCGTCGCCAGCCGTTCAGTCGGGTGCTTGGTGGGGGAGCCGGCGTGGACGGTGTCCATCAATCGCTCGGAGATCGACTCCAGCATCAGGCCCTGGGAGGCGGTGACCTCGCGGAGGCGGGTCAGGTCCTCGCGGCTGAGGACCCCCAGGTTCGTGTGGGGGAGCATCCCCCGTTCCAGTGCCCGTTCGCAGGCCCAGGCGACGTAGCTCGTGAAGTCCTCGTGGCCCCAGGCGGCGAGGCGTTCGGCGACCACCGGGTTGACCTCGGGCCGCTCGCCGGTCAGGACCAGCAGCTCCTTGGTGTTGCGTTTCAGCGCTTCGTCGAGGATCCGTTCGACGTCGGCCGGCGCGTGGATGTGGGCCTGGTGGGTCGCGAAGGCGCAGTACTTGCAGTAGCACTGGCAGGTGCGCGAGAGGGAGAGGGTGAAGTTCCGCGAGAAGGTGACCCGGCGCATGGCGCCAAGCTACCGCACCCGCCTCTCCGGCCGGACGCCTGCGGCGGTGCCCGCCGGTGGCCCCGGCGGGCGGCCCCCGGGAGGTCCGGGGGCGGTGAGGTTATTTGGCCGACTCGGGCGGTTTGACCCGCTGCGGCGGCTCGGTCGGTGCCGGCGTACCGCCAGCCTCGATCACGAAGCGGAAGACGATGACCGCGACGATCGCACCGACCAGCGGGCCCACCAGGTAGGGCCAGACCCCGCCCCATTCGTTGCCGACCAGGGCGGCGCCGAACCAGCGCGCCGGGTTGAAGCAGGCGCCGGTCAGCGGGCCGCCGACCATGACCATGAAGACGAAGGTGGTCCCGATCGCCAGCGGAGCCCAGTCCTTGAGGCTCTTCTTCGAGAAGACGGTGGCGAGGATCACCAGCACCAGGACGAGGACGCCGACCGCCTCGACCACCGCGCCGGCGGTCTTGTTGGCGAGCAGCGAGCTGACCGTGCCGGCGCCGTAGTGGGTCGCGCGACCCTCGTCGAGCAGCAGCGACTTGGTCAGCAGGGCGCCGAGGACGGCGCCGGAGAGCTGAGCGAGGATGTAGATCACCGCGTCGAGCGGGCTGATCCGGCGGATCGCCGCCACCGCCAGCGTCACCGCCGGGTTGAAGTGGCCGCCGCTGACGCCGCCGAAGATGGCGATCATGCCGAACAGGGTCAGCCCCTGGACGAGGCCGACGACGGCGTAGTCGGAGCCGAACTGCGCCTGGGCGCCGGTCGAGACGAAAAGGGTGACGACGCTGGTGATGAAGAACACCAGGAACAGCGTCCCGATCAGCTCCGCCAGGTAGGCGGGAAGTCCTTTCTCCTGCACGTTTTGAGCTCCTCCTGGGTTGCCTAGTCGGACTGGTCCCTCAAACGGCGGGCAGTCTACTCACAATCGGTCGATCCAATAGGTTCGGTTGCGATGAGACGGGCTGTCGCGCTGCTGGCGGCCTCCCTCGCACTGGCTGGCATCGCGACCGGCTGCGGCGGTGGAGGCGCTGAACCGGGCGCGCCGATCGGCGCGACGGTGGTGCTCGATTTCACTCCCAACGCCGTCCACGCCGGCATCTTCGCGGCCCGAGCTCAAGGTTTCTATAAAGACGCCGGCGTGGACCTGCACGTGCAGGTGCCGGGCGAATCGACCGACGCCCCGAAGCTGCTCGCCGCCGGCCGCACCGAGTTCGCGATCCTCGACATCACCGACCTCGGGATCGCCCGCGAAAAGGGCCTGCGGCTGGTCGGGGTGATGCCGATCGTGCAGCGGCCGCTGGCGGCGATCCTCGCCCGCGCCGACCGCGGCGTCGCCTCGCCGAAGGACCTGGAAGGGAAGACGGTCGGCGTCACCGGCCTGCCCTCCGACGAAGCGGTGGTCGAATCCGAGGTCGCGGCCGCCGGCGGCGACCCGAGCAAGGTCGAAGAGGTGACGATCGGCTTCGACGCGGTTAGCGCCCTCGCCGCCGGCAAAGTCGACGCCGCGACCGGGTTCTGGAACGCCGAGGGCGTGACCCTGGCCGAGAAAGGCGTCCCGATCCGCACCTTCAAAGTCGACGAATACGGCGCCCCGCCCTACCCCGAGCTGGTCCTGACCACGACCGAACGCGTCCTGCACCAGCAGCCCGAACTGGTCGAATCCGTAGTCGCCGCGACCCGCCGCGGCTACCGCTTCGCCGAGGCCGACCCGGCCAAGGCCCTCGACGACCTGCTCGCCGCCGACCCCTCCCTCCAGCGCGCCGACCAGCAAGCCGAGCTGAAGGTCCTGCTGCCGGCATTGACCCCGAGCCCTTTCAAGCCTCGCGTCCTCAGGCAATGGGCGGCGTGGGCCTTGGTACACGGCCTGCTCCACAAGAAGCTCCGCGTCAAGGAAGCTTTCGAGCTCGCCCCGTAGCGCTGGGGCGGGGCGTCCCTCCCCGGACACTCAGCCGAAGGCGTCCGGGGAGGGACGCCCCGGCTCAGCCCCCGCAAGCAACCGTTCGACCAGCTGCGGCAGTTCGCGGCTCATCCGCGACCGCGGCACGACCAGATCCACCCCGGCGTCGATCGCCGCCTGCCGCGTGTCGGCATCCACGTGCGAGTAGTAGCCGAGCACCGGCACCCCCAGCCCGACCAGCGCCTCCGGGCTCGTGGCCTCGAGGTCGGCGACGATCAGCTCGGCGCCGTCGAGCGCCAGGCTGCCCTGCAACGAGCGGGCGAGAACCACCTGGTGGCCGGCCGCGGTTAGCATCGCGTCGACCCGGCTGGCCAGCATCAGGTCGTCGGCGACGGAGACGACTCGGGCCACCAGCGCCTCCTCTAGATCGCGCGGCGCTGGCGGAACTCCTGCCGGACGCTCTCCGGCCGGCCCCACATCTGCACCGCCTCCGAGCGCCCCTCGCGGACCTCGGCGACCCGCATCATGCCGCCGGTCCCCTCGGCGTCGAGCCGCTCCAGCACCCCCATCACCGACTCCGCCGCGGCCGCGTGGCCGAAGCTGTGGGCGATCAGCACCCGCCAGTGCCAGGGTTCGGCGAGCGGATGGCGGTAGGGCTGGGCGTTGACCTGGCTGAGCGCGACGGCGCTGTCGATGTAGCGCTCCTCGTCGTCGATCCGCAGGTCGATCTCGAGGTCGGTCCAGTCGGGCGGCAGCGCCTCGAGGATGCGCTGGAAGTCTTCGGCGAGGGCCACAGGTGAAATCTATCGCTAGCCGAAGAAGACCTCGAAGATGAGGAAGGCGTTGAGGGCGACGATCAACGCCGCCAGCGCCCCGGCGAGGACGGTCAGCCAGCGCGGGTTGACCAGTGCCCCCATCACGTCGGCGCGGCTGGCGAGCATCACCAACGGCACCAACGCGAAAGGGATCCCGAAGGAGAGGACGACCTGGCTGCCGACCAGCGCCTCGGTCGGCTCGATCCCGACCGCCAGCACGATCAGCGCCGGCAGCAGGGTCAGCAGCCGCCGCAGGAAGAGGGGGATGCGACGGCGGATGAAGCCCTGCATCACCACCTGCCCGGCCATCGTCCCGACCGAGGAGGAGGCGAAGCCGGAGGCCAGCAGGGCGACCCCGAAGATCGTCGCGGCGCGGTCGGAGACCAAGTGCTGGAGCGCTTCGTAGGCGCCGTCGATCGTTTCCACCCCGGTCAGGCCGCTGTCGTGGAAGAGCGCGGCGGCGACGACCATCATCGCCAGGTTGACGACGCCGGCGAGCGAGAGAGCGATGACCACGTCGATCTTCTCGAAGCTGAGGATCCGCTTCCGCTCCTCGTCGGAGCGGCCGACGATCCGCCGCTGGGTCAGCGCCGAGTGCAGGTAGATCACGTGCGGCATCACGGTCGCGCCGATGATGCCGACGGCGAGGTAGATCGAGCTCGAGCCGCTCAAACTGGGCACGAGGCCACGAAGCGCCGCGTGTGCCGATGGCCCGATCCGCA
>DASXFL010000044.1:0-7627 GCA_036489595.1 Solirubrobacterales bacterium | reverse complement strand
TCGATGTCGGCTCGTCGCATCCTGGGGCTGGAGTAGGTCCCAAGGGTTGGGCTGTTCGCCCATTAAAGCGGTACGCGAGCTGGGTTCAGAACGTCGTGAGACAGTTCGGTCCCTATCTGCTGTGGGCGTTGGAGAGTTGAGGGGAGTCATCCCTAGTACGAGAGGACCGGGATGAACGTGCCTCTGGTGTATCTGTTGTCCTGCCAAGGGCATTGCAGATTAGCTACGCACGGAACGGATAACCGCTGAAAGCATCTAAGCGGGAAGCCGTCCTCGAGATGAGCTCTCCCATCCCCTTGAGGGAGTAAGACCCCTGGTAGACCACCAGGTTGATAGGCCGGCGGTGTAAGTGCAGCAATGTGCTCAGCCGACCGGTACTAATGGGTCGAGGGCTTGACGGATATTTTTCACTTACCCATCGCGGCCTTGTGCGGTTTTCAAGCTCCACCGGGGCGGTGGTCTCGCAAAATTCCGGTGGCGCATAGCGAAAGGGAGACACCTCTTCCCATTCCGAACAGAGCAGTTAAGCCTTTCAGCGCCGATGGTACTTGGGGGGCAACCCCCTGGGAGAGTAGGTCGCTGCCGGTTCTTCTTTGGCGGTCCGCGTCGATCGACGGCGCGCGACGGCGTTCTGAGGTTGCGCGCTCTGCGCTTTACCTTGCTATGGCGAGGTCAGAGTGCATAGCGCGTAAGGCTGCCGGCCTGTCTGGCCGCAACTGCCTGCTCGGCTCCGCCGACCGCGGCTGCGCTGCGCTAGAGGCGCGAGGCGTAGGCACGATCGGCGGCCCGCCGCCGGTGCGGCCCGGTGGGGGTCGCGGTGCGGCGGCGGGTGCCACAACTCGGAGACGTTCTCCCAACGGGCTCGAGCCCGTACTCGCCGAGCGTGGCGAAGTCGATCAGCAGGTCGACGGCGTCGGTTAGCCGTCCCGTTAGCGTTTGCTTGCAATCGAACATGGGTTCGTAGTTAAGAGAGAGGGTCGGACGGAACGTATGTGCTGCACGGCGAATTGCAGCGCATAGGGTCGAAGTGGCTCTGTAGAGCGGAATACTAAGGGTACAGCAGAGACGCAGCCGGCTTCGCGACTCGCTCGCGGCATGTCGCAGCGCCTCCCTCGGGGGAGGACGCTGCGAACCCCAGAAGCGCTAACACGAGGCTTCCCCTTCGGAGCTTTCGCTGCGGCTGTCGCCGCGCTCCGAACCGCCTCGTGGCGCCATCCTAGAGCCCGCAAAGTCGGTTTGCAACTTGGGCGACCGTGATCGGACTTCGCGCTGCACGAGGGCGCGCTTTGGCCGCCGGGCGGCCTCGTTACCCTCTGGCGACGATGGAGAAATTCGTGATCGAGGGCGGTGCGCCGCTGTCGGGCGAGCTCACCGTGGCGGGCAACAAGAATGCGGCTCTCCCGATCCTCGCGGCCTGTCTGCTGACCGAGGAGGAGGTGGTCCTCGACCGGGTGCCGCGGATCCGCGACACCGAGGCCCAGGTGGCGTTGCTGGAGCGGCTCGGGGTCGAGGCGGAGTGGATCGCCGACAACAGCATCAGGCTCTGCGCCGCCAACGTCTCCGATCCCGGAGTGGACGAGGAGCTGTCGGGGCGGATCCGGGCCTCGTTCCTGCTCGCCGGCCCGCTGCTGGCCCGCTTCGGCGAAGCGCGGATGCCGCCTCCCGGCGGCGACTTCATCGGCCGCCGCCGCCTCGACGCCCACCTCGACGCCTTCAAGGACCTCGGCGCCCGCATCGATGGCACGCGCTCGATCGAGCTGACTGCACCCGGCGGCCTGCGGGCCTGCGAAATCTTCATGGACGAGCCCTCGGTGATGGGCACCGAGAATGCGCTGATGGCGGCGGCGCTGACCCCGGGGCCGACGACGATCTCCAACGCCGCCTCCGAGCCCCACGTCCAGGACCTCGCTCGGCTGCTCTCGAAGATGGGCGCCCGGGTCGACGGGATCGGCTCCAACGTGATGACGGTGAACGGGCGTGACAAGCTCGGGGGCGCCCGCCACGCGATTTCCTGCGACCACATCGAGGTCGGCAGCTTCATGGCGCTGGCGGCGGCGACCGGGGGGGAGCTGCGGATCCTCGATGTCGAGCCCGCCGACCTGCGGATGATGCGGCGCCAGTTCCACCGCCTCGGCCTCAGCTCGCGGATCGAGGGCAGCGACGTCGTCGTGCCGCCAGAGCAGCAACTGCGGATCGAAGCCGACGTCGGCGACGCGATCCCGAAGATCGAGGATGGCCCGTGGCCGGCCTTCCCTGCCGACCTCACCTCGATCGCGCTGGCCCTCGCGACCCAGGCCGAGGGCGAGATCCTGATCTTCGAGAAGATGTTCGAGAACCGGCTGTTCTTCGTCGACAAGCTGGTCGCGATGGGCGCTCGGATCACGCTGTGCGACCCTCATCGGGCGATCGTCAGCGGTCCGAGCCAGCTTCACGGGGCCCGCGTCGAGAGCCCCGACATCCGCGCCGGGATGGCGATGCTCATCGCTGCCCTGGCCGCCGACGGGCGCTCGGAAATCGGCAACGTGGTCCAGATCGACCGCGGCTACGAGCAGATCGACGAGCGGCTGCGGGCGCTCGGCGCGCGAATCGAGCGCGTCTCCGCCGAGGTCCCCGGCGCCGCCGCCGAGGTTCCCGCCTGAGCCGGTTGGCGATTTCCTCGTAAGGTCAGTTCGATGATCCACCCGATTCCGCCCGGAAGCCGCGACGTCCTGCCCGAGGAGATGCGCGAGCTGCGCCGGCTCAACCGCGCCCTGATCGAGGTCTTCGAGGCGCGCGGCTACGGCGAGGTGGCGACGCCGACGATCGAGTACGACGCGGTGATGGCGCGCGGCGAGGGCCGCGCCGGCGGCGCCTACCGCTTCTTCGACGAGTCCGGTGAGCTGCTGGCCCTGCGCTCGGACATGACCGTGCCGATCGCTCGCCTCGTTGCCAGCCGCTTCGCCGAGGCGGCGATGCCGCTGCGCCTCTGCTATCTGGCGAGCACCTACCGCTCGGTCACCCCGCAGCGCGGCCAGCTGCGGGAGGTCGTCCAGGCTGGGATCGAGCTGATCGGGGCGCCGGCGGCCGAGGGCACGGCCGAGGTCGTCGAGGTGCTGGAGGCGGCGCTCGACGCCGCCGGCCTCGACCGCGCCGTGATCGGCCTCGGCGAGTCCGACATGTACCGCCAGCTGCTGGCCGAGTACGGGGTCGGCGAGGGGGCTCAGGACTCGCTGCTGTCCCGGCTCGCCCGCCACGACCTGGTCGGGCTCGAGGTCGAGCTCGGCGAGGCGGGGATCGGCG
The DNA here is from genome assembly GCA_036489595.1 of Solirubrobacterales bacterium. Classification (GTDB taxonomy): domain Bacteria; phylum Actinomycetota; class Thermoleophilia; order Solirubrobacterales; family 70-9; genus VAYN01. The sequence goes on along the minus strand of DASXFL010000044.1, from coordinate 4,348 downwards.
AGGAGCGGGTCGCCACCTGCGTCGCCCTCTCGCAGTTGCGGGGCGGCGCCGAGGTCCTCGAGCGGGCTCGCGAGCTCGGCGGCGAGGCGGTCGAGCGGGCGACGGCGCGGCTGGGGGAGACCTATGAGGCGCTCGAGGCCCGCGGCGTCGCCGACCGCGTCCAGATCGACATGGGCCTGCTGCGCGACCTCGGCTACTACAGCGGCGCGATCCTCGAGGTCTACGACCCGGCCCTGGGATACGTGCTCGGCGGCGGCGGCCGCTACGACCGCTTGATGAGGAACTTCGGCCTCGACCTGCCGGCCGCCGGCTTCGGTCTCTACCTGGAGCGCGTTCACGTCGCCCAGATGGAGGAGCAGCGCCGAGCCAGGGGGGAATCGTGAGCCTCGCGGTCGCCGGCGGGCGGGCGGTCAGCGGCGGCAAGCTGAAGCTGGCGGTGCCGCGCGGCGCCCTCTTCGGCGAGACCCTCGACGTTCTCGACGCTGCCGGCTTCGACACCTCCGAGCTGCGCGGCGACTCGCGCTCGCTGATCTTCGAGACCGCCGAGCTGACACTGGTGACGATGCGTCCCTCCGACGTCCCAACCTACGTCGAGTCCGGCGCCGCAGACCTCGGCATCACCGGCAAGGACGTGCTGCTCGAGCAGGCCGACCGCGCCGTCTACGAGCTGCTCGACCTCGGCTTCGGCCGCTGCCGGATGGTCCTTGCCGGCCGCCGCGGAGACACCCGCCTCGGCGAAAGCCAGCGGCGTCTGGGGATGATGCGGATCGCCACCAAGTACCCGCGTATCGCCGCCGACCACTTCGAGGCCACCGGCCGCCAGATCGAGCTGATCGAGGTCAAGGGCTCGGTCGAGCTGGCGCCGCTGATCGGGCTCGGCGACGGCATCGTCGACCTCGTCGCGACCGGTCGCACCCTGCTCGAGAACGACCTCGAGGTGCGCGAGGAGATCGTCGTCTGCACCGCCCGCTTCGTCGCTAACCGAATCGCCCACAAGCTGCGCGCGGCCGAGGTCGACGACCTCACCGCCCGCCTCCGCGAGGCCAGTCGCAGCGTCGCCGAGACCTCGCGATGAAGGTGCGGCGCTTCGAGTGGGAAGGGGCGGCCGCGAGCGCCGCCGCGGTCCGCGCCTGGGTCGAGGAGTCGGCGGCGGTGGTCGACGTCGGCGCGATCGAGAGCCTGATCCGCGAGGGCGGCGACGCCGCCGTGATCGCCCTCACCAACCGCTACGACGCCACCGAGCGGCCGCTCGGCTCGCTCCGCGTCGACCAGGCCGAAGCGGAGGCCGCGCTCGCCACGCTCGAGCCGCCGCTGCGCGAGGCGCTCGGAGTCGCCGCCGCAAACGTCCGCGCAGTCGCCGACGCCCAGCTCTCCGAGCCGAGCCGCACCAAGCTGCCGCAGGGGCAGACCGTGACCGTGCGCGAAGTGCCGGTCGGCGCCGCCGGGATCTACGCCCCCGGCGGCCGCGCCGCCTACCCCTCGAGCGTGCTGATGTGCGCGATCCCGGCTCAGGTCGCGGGGGTCGAGCGGATCGCCCTCTGCTCGCCGCCCGGCGCCGACGGCCGTCTGCACCCGCTCGTCCTCGCCGCCGCCTCACACTGCGGAATCGAGGAGGTCTACGCAATCGGCGGTGCCCAGGCGATCTTCGCCCTCGCCCACGGGACCGAGACGATCGACCCGGTCGACGTCGTCGCCGGCCCCGGCAACGCCTGGGTCCGCGAAGCCAAGCGCTTCGTCTACGGACAGGTCGGGATCGACTCGCTGGCGGGGCCCTCGGAGCTGATGCTGATCGCCGGCCACGACACCGACCCCGAGTGGGCGGCGCTCGACCTCTGCGCCCAGGCCGAGCACGGCGCCGACAGCCCGCTGCTGCTGGTCGCGGTCGAGGAGCATGTCCTCGATGCGGTGCTGGAGGCGACCGAGCGCACCACCGCCGAGCGACCCAGCGTCGCCGACGCGCCGCTCGCCGTGGTCGCCGTTCCCGACCTCAGCGACGCCGCCGACCTCGCCAATGCCTTCGCCCCTGAGCACCTGCAACTGTTCGAGGAGGACGCGGCGCTGCTGGCGGAGCGGATCCGCACCGCCGGCTGCGTCTTCGCCGGCCGCTACGGCGCCACCGCCTTCGGCGACTACGCCGCCGGCTCCAACCACGTCCTGCCGACCGGCGGCACCGGCCGCTTCAGCGGCCCGCTCGGGCCCGCTTCGTTCAGCCGCCGGATCACGACGGTCGAGATCGAGGCCGGCGCAGCGGCCGAGCTGGCGCCGCAAGTCGACGCCCTCGCCCGCGCCGAGGGCCTACCCGTACACGGCGAGTCGGCGATGATTAGGCGACCATGAGCAGAGCGACCACCAAGCAGCGGCGGACCGGCGAGACCGAGGTGCGGGTCGCACTCGACCTCGACGGCGGCGAGAGCGGCGCCAGCACCGGCGTCGGCTTCTTCGACCACATGCTCGACCTGCTCGCCCGCCACGGCCGGCTCGGCCTCCGGGTCGAGGCGGTCGGCGACCTCCAGACCGGTGCCCACCACACGGTCGAGGACGTCGGCATCGTCCTTGGGCAGGCGCTTGACCAGGCGCTCGGCGACCGCGCCGGCATTCGCCGCTACGGCTCGGCCCTGATCCCGATGGACGAGGCCCTGGCCGAGTGCGCGATCGACGTCTCCGGCCGGCCCTTCGTCGCCTTCGACGCGGCGATTCCGGCGGCCGAGATCGCCGGCTTCGAAGCGGAGCTGACGGAGGAGTTCTTCCGCGCCGTCGCCACCAACGCCAAGCTCACCGTCCACCTCCGGGTCCGCTCGGGCTCGAACGCTCACCACATGGTCGAGGCCGCCTTCAAGGCCTTCGCGCGGGCGCTGCGGGTCGCCGTCTCGATCGATCCGCAGGAGAGCGGCGTGCCCTCCACCAAGGGAACGTTGAGCGAATGAGCGCCGCTCGGATCGCGATCCTCGACTACGGGATGGGCAACCTGCGCTCGGTCGAGAAGGCCCTCGCGCACGTCGGCGCGACCGCCACCGTCACCTCGGCCCAGCGCCCGATCCGCGACGCCGAGGGGCTCGTCCTGCCCGGCGTTGGTGCCTTCCCGCGGGCGATCGAGCGAATCCGCGAGCGCGGCCTCGACGAGCTCGTCGCCGAGCGGGTCGCCGCCGGCGTCCCGGTGTTGGGAATCTGCCTCGGACTGCAGCTGCTCTTCGACTCCAGCACCGAGCTCGCCGGCGCCGCCGGGCTCGGCCTCCTGCCCGGGCCGGTCGACCGCCTCGACGCTCCCGGCCTCAAGGTCCCGCACATCGGCTGGGCGCCGGTGCGCTGGGAGCGCGAGTCGCGGCTCACCGAGGGGATCGATAGCGAGGCTCCGTTCTACTTCGTTCACTCCTTCGCTCCCGAGCCAGCCCCCACAGACCTGCTCGGCAGCGCCGAGTACGGCGAGCGCTTCGCCTGCGCGGCCGAGCGCGGCAACGTCTTCGGCGTCCAGTTCCACCCGGAGAAGTCGAGTGCCTCGGGGCTGCGCCTGCTCGCCAACTTCGCCGGCGTCTGCGCCTCGGTGCCGGCCTGACGATGGGCGCCCGAGCCAGTTGATTCTCTATCCGGCGATCGACATCCGCGGCGGCAGCGCCGTGCGCCTGGTCGAAGGCGACTACGACCGCGAGACCGTCTACGACGCCGACCCGGTCGACGCGGCGCTGCGCTGGGCCGAGGAAGGCTCGCACCACCTGCACGTGGTCGACCTCGACGGGGCCAGATCGGGCAAGCCGCAGAACCTCGAGGTGGTGCGGCGGATCGCCGACTCGGTCCCCTTCCCGATCCAGGTCGGCGGCGGCCTCCGTGACGAAAAGTGCGTCAGCAACGTGCTCCGGGCCGGCGCCGAACGGGTGGTGATCGGGACCGCGGCGCTGCGCGACCCGCGCTTCCTGCAGCAGATGATCGACCGCCACGGCGAGCGGGTCGCGGTCGCGGTCGACGCCCGCGGTGGCAACGTCTCGCTCTCCGGCTGGACCGAGACCAGCCGGGTGCCGGCGACCGAGGCGGTCGCCGAGCTTTCCCAGCGCGGCGTCTCGCGCTTCATCTTCACCCCGATCGAGGTCGACGGCACGCTCGCCGGGCCGGGGATGCGCGAGCTGGCGACGGTCGCCGGCTCGACCACCGCCTCGATCATCTACTCGGGCGGGATCGGCTCGCTTGCGGACCTCGAGCTGCTGTGCGAGCAGGCGGCGCCGAACGTCGAGGGCGTGATCGTCGGCCGCGCCCTTTACGAGCAGCGCTTCACCGTCGACGAGGCGATCGCCGCGCTCGCCTAATCTGGGTGAGTGCCACTCAAGCGAGTCATCCCCTGCCTTGACGTCGACGCCGGGCG
>DASXFL010000027.1:0-10355 GCA_036489595.1 Solirubrobacterales bacterium | reverse complement strand
CGAGTCGTGCAGCGCGTGCAGAACGCTGAGGAAGAAGACCGATGCGCTCGTGACGCTCGTCGACACGTCGCAGAGGACGTAGATCTCCGGCCGCCGCGGCCGCTTCGGCCGGTAGCGCAGCCGCAGCGGCACGCCGCCGGTCTCGAGCGAGGAGCGCATGGTGCGGCGGACGTCGACGACCTGGCTGCGACTGCGGCCGCGCTGCTCGTGGCCGAGCGTCGCCAGCCGCCGCTTCATCTGCGAGACGGCGCGGTGGACCGCCGCCAGGTCTTGCGTCGGGCTGGTCGGCAGCGCCCGGTCGAGCTCGGCCAGCGGCCGCGAGGGGGGCAGGGTCTGGGTGCGCTCGATCAGGTCGCGTTCGAGCTCGCGCCGGAGGTGGCGCTCGAAGCGGTTGAGCTGGGCGCGGTCGAGTGGCGGCAGAGCGTCCTCGCCCTCGGCGGCCTGCTGCGGCTGCCCGGTGCTGAGCCCGAGCGTGCGGCGGATCCGCTGCACGTCGACGCCGACCACGCCGGAGCCCTCGGCGCGGCCGAAGGCGGCGATCGCCAGCCGCGCCAGGTCGCGCAGCTGCCCCTCGTCGCCGACCGCCATCGCTTCGCGGATCCGCTCTCGGAGGTCGTCGAGGTCGATCCGGCCGCCCTCGCCCTCGCCGCCGGCCGCGGCGGACTCCTCGCCCTCGCTGATCCCGCGCTGCACCGCCTCCGCCTCGGCGGCGCGGAAGAAGTAGCGGTCGAAGATCAGCTCGAAGGCGCGGCGGTCATCTTGCGACTTGGCGATCGTCGTCGCCAGCGCCTCGCGGAAGTCGGCGGCGTCGGTCCAGGGGATCTGCTCGAGCGCCGCGAAGGCGTCGAGGATCTCCGAGGTCCCGACCGCGACGCCCTCGCGCCGCAGCTCCTCACAGAGGCCGAGCAGCTTCGCCGCCAGGCCGGGCGGGCCGGGGTCGGCCTTGGGACCGTAGGGCGTGACGCCACTCACACGCCGATAATAGGTCGATGCAGACTGCGGCAGAGGAGGCGCTGGCCGGTTTCCGGCGGACGCGCCGGCGCCACTACGTCGAAGGGCTCGACGTGATGGAGGTCCTCTACCGGGTCTACGTCGGCGCGATCTTCGCCGCGATCGGGCTTGGGCTGTTGGCGGGAGCGATGCACGAAGCGCCCGCCGACGCCTCGGCGCTGGAGCAGGTCCGCGTCCACGCGCCGCCGGTGATCGGCATCGCGATCGCGCTCGGCGTCCTCGCCGGGCTGCGCAGCGGCTCGCACGGCGGCCCGCTGGCGATCGAGCCGGCCGAGGTCCAGTACACGCTGCTGGCGCCACTCGACCGCGGCCGCGCCCTGCGGCCGGCGGCGCTCTCGCAGCTGCGGATCGCCGCGATCGCCGGTGCCGTGATCGGCGCCGTCGTCGGCAACTTCACCTTCCGCCGCTTCCCCGGCTCGCCGGTCGAGTGGATCGGCGGCCTTGCTCTGTTTGGGGCGCTGGTCCCGCTCTGCGTGCTCGGCGCGGCGCTGCTCGCCTCCGGGCGCCGGCTGCGACCGCTGGCGGCGGGGACGATCGGGACCGCGCTGATCGCCTGGTCGCTCGCCGACCTCGTCTTCGGCCTCACCACCTCGCCGACGACGATGCTCGGCGAGCTGGCGACGCTGCCGCTGCAGCAGGGGGCGCGGGTGGCGCTGGCCGGCGCCGGGCTGGCGATCGCCCTGGCGGCGCTCGGCTGCGGCCTGCTCGGGATCGGCGGCCTCCTGCTCGAGGCGGCGCGCCGCCGCGCCGCCCTCACCGCCGAGCTGCGCTTCTCGGCCTCGGTCAAGGACCTTCGCACGGTCGTCCTGCTGCGCCGGCAGCTGGCCTCGGAGCGACCGCGGCGGCGCCCCTGGCTGCGGGTCCGCTCGGCCGGCGCCCACCCGGTCTGGCGGCGCGGCCTGCAGAGCCTGCTGCGCTGGCCGCTGGTGCGGGTCGCCCGCGTCGTCGTCCTCGCCGCCGTGGCCGGCGCCGTCGCGGTCGCCGCCTGGAAAGCGAGCATCGTCCTCTTCGCCGTCCCCGGCCTCCTCCTCTTCGTCGCTGCGCTCGACCTCGTCGAGCCGCTCGCCCAGGAGGCCGATCATCCGACCCGGTTCGAGCTACTGCCGGCCGACACCGCGAAGCTCTTCCGCCGCCACCTGGTCGTGCCGACCGCGGCGCTGGCCGCCGTCGTCGTGATCGCGGCGCTGGTCGCGGCGGCGATCTCTCGCGACCCGCTGGCGCTCGAGCTGGGCGTGGTCTGCGCCCTGCCGACCGCGCTGCTGGTGGCCTGCGCCGCCGCCTTCAGCGCCACCGCCGACCCGTTTGCGCACCTCGGCATGCCGCCGGAATACCAGACCGCGCTGCAGTCGCTGCCGTTCGCCGCCGCAGTGGTCGCGGTCGGGGTGCCGCTGCTGATCGCCCAGGTGGTTTGGCGGCACGGCGGCTCGCCGTTGGCGGCGATGCTCCCGATCGAGCTCTTTCTCCTCGCCGCCGCCGCGCCCGCGGCCTTCTTCCTCGGCGAGCGGATGCTGAAGCGGAAGGTGGTGCAGGCGTGACCGACGTCGCCGCCCTCGGCCGCATCGCGCCGCCGTTGCTTCGCGCCCGCGGCCTCGGCCGCCGCTACGACGACTTCGTCGCCCTCACCAACCTTGCCGTCGAGATCGGCGCTGGCGAGCTGGTCGCCCTGGTCGGCCCCAACGGCGCCGGCAAGACGACCTTCCTCACCCTCGCCGCCGGCCTCCTCGAGCCGACCTCGGGCGAGGTCGAGATCACCGGCCGCCCGGCCGGCTCGATCGACGGCCGCCGCGCCCTCTCCTACATCCCCGACGCGCCGGTCTTCTACGAAGACGTCAGCCTCGGCGAGCACCTCGGCTACGTCGCCGCTCTGCACGGCGTCGAGGACGCCGAGCCGCGCATCGCCCGCCTGCTCGAGCGGCTCGGGCTGGCGGAGTGGAAGGACGCCCTGCCCGGCGAGTTCAGCCGCGGGATGCGGCAGAAGGCCTCGATCGCGCTGGGGTTGGTCCGGCCGTTCTCACTGCTGCTCGCCGACGAGCCGCTTGACGGCCTCGACCCGCCCAGCCGCGCCGTCTTCTTCGAGCTGCTGGCCGAGGTCCGCACGGCTGGCGCTGCTGTCGTCGTCTCCACCCACCGCCCCGACGTGATTGCCGCCGCCAGCCGCTGCCTCGGCATCCGCGAGGGTCGGCTCGTCTACGACGGCCCCCCCGACCCCGAGGCGATCGAGGAGTTCTTCGAGTACACGGTGGCCGACCGGGCGGCGGCCGAGGAGAGCTAGCCCGCGCGCTCGGGCAGTTTGATTCCAACCCGCTCCGCCACCAGGTCGACGTCGGTGCGGTGCTTGACGATGATCGAGAGCGACTGCTCGAAGGTCTCGCGGTCGATGTCCTCGGCGCCCATCAGGATCAGGGTCCGTGCCCAGTCGATCGACTCGGCGATCGAGGGCGGCTTCTTCAGGTCGAGCGCCCGCACCATGTCGATCACCTCGACCAGGCGCCGGGTCAGGGTCTCCGGCAGGTCGGGTGCGTGCAGGTGGACGATCTCGATCTCGCGTTCGATCCCCGGGTAGTCGAGCCAGAGGTAGAGGCAGCGCCGCTTCAGAGCCTCGGTCAGCTCGCGCGAGTCGTTCGAAGTGAGGACGACGATCGGCTGCGAGGTGGCGCTGACCTGCCCCAGCTCGGGGATCGTGATCTGGAAGTCGGAGAGCAGCTCGAGCAGCATCGCCTCGAACTCCTGGTCGGTCTTGTCGATCTCGTCGATCAACAGGACCACCGGCTCGGGGCTGGCGATCGCCTTCATCAGCGGCCGCTCGAGCAGGAAGTCGGCGGCGAAGATGTCGTCCTGGACGTCGCTCCATCCTCCATTGGCGCCGCCGGCCTGGATCCGCAGCAGCTGCTTGCGGTAGTTCCACTCGTACATCGCCTTCGCCTCGTCGAGGCCCTCATAGCACTGCAGCCGCACCAGCTCGCGCCCGGTCGCCCGCGAGAGCGCCTTCGCCAGCTCGGTCTTGCCGACCCCGGCTGGGCCCTCGACCAGCACTGGCTTACCCAGCCGCTGGGCGAGGAAAGAGACCAACGCCGCCGGCTCGTCGGCCAGGTAGCCGACCTCGGCCAGCGCCTGCTTCACCTCTGCCACGGAGCCATCCGCCATCGGGCGATGATAATCCGGCACGGTGCTCGACCTCCTGACGCCCGCGCTGGCGCTGCTGCCGCAGAGCCACGGCCCCTACATCGCCCTGCTGCTGATCGGCTTCGTCGCCGGCATCCTCGGCTCGCTGCTGCGCCAGCGCTGGCTGCTCACCGCCGGGATCGTCCTGATCGTCCTCGGTGCCCTGCTGCTGCCGCTGGCCGCCGGCCTCCCCGGCGCCGACAAGCCGGCGAACGTCGAAGAAGCGCCGCTCGAATCGGGCGAATGATTAGGTTGGAGCGGTGGGCGCGCTCGACGAGGTCGACCTCAGCCACTCGCTCTCGCGCGAGGAGGAAGCGAAGGAGCTGAAGCGGGCGGGCCGACGGCTCGCCCAGCTGCGGCTGACCCTCGGCGGCCTGATCGGCGAGCGCCGGCTCGGGCCGCCGCTCTGCGTCGCCTTCGAGGGCTGGGACGCCGCCGGCAAGGGCGGTTCGATCAGCCGCCTGGTGGCGCCGCTCGACCCCCGCCACGTCCGCGTCGCCCAGTTCGCGGCGCCGAGCGCGGACGAGCGCCGCCACCATTTCCTGCACCGCTTCTGGCCGGCGCTGCCGGGTTGGGGCGGGATGAGCGTCTACGACCGCACCTGGTACGGCCGGGTGCTGGTCGAGCGGGTCGAGGGCTACGCGAGCGAGGAGGAGTGGCGGCGGGCATACGACGAGATCACCGAGTTCGAGCGGATGCTGGCCGCCGAGGGAACGGCGCTCGTGAAGGTCTGGCTCCATGTCTCGGCCGAGGAGCAGCTGCGCCGCTTCGAGGCCCGCGCCGAGGACCCGCTCAAGGCCTGGAAGCTGACCGAGGAGGACTGGCGCAACCGCTCGCGCCGGCCCGACTACGAGGCGGCGGTCGAGGAGATGGTGGCGAGGACGAGCACCGAGGAGGCCCCCTGGCACCTGGTCAGCGCCGAGTCGAAGCGCTACGCGCGGGTGGCGGTGATGCGGCTGGTGATCGAGTCGATCGAAGCCGGCATGCGCCGGGTCGGCCAGGAGCCCCCGGACCCGGTCTCCTAAGACGAGCGTTGGTTCGGGCTTAATCCGTTCATAAGCGGCGATCCCTACGATCGATAGAGGAGTTATTCCGTTCCCCGATTCGATGAGGAGCCATATCCCTTGAGCCGAATTCGCACTCTCGCGCTGCTCGCGACCGTGGCCGCGCTGGCTGCCCTGGTCTCCGCCTGCGGCGGTGGCAGCGGCAGTGATAACGGCAGCAGCGAAGACCCGCAGAAGGTGATCGACAAGGCGACGCTGGAAGGAGTCGAAAGCGGCAAGCTCGATCTCTCGCTGAAGGTCGACTCCAAAGGCGACCAGAGCGGCAACTTCGACGTCAGCCTCAACGGCCCGTTCCAGGCCGGGGCCAAAGGCGAGCTCCCGGAAGCGGATCTCGAAGCCAAGGTCCACGGTGAAGCCGAAGGCGAAAAGGTCGACTTCGAAGGCGGCGTGACGTTGCTCTCCAACCGCGCCTACATCGGCTTCGAAGGCGAGGAGTACGAAGTCGACCCGACCACGTTCGGGTTCGTCAAGTCGGGCTTCGAACAGGCTCAGCAGGAAAGCACCGGCGAAGGCGCCGAAGGAAAAGCGTGTCAGGAAGCCGCCGCGGGCCTCGACGTCGGCGACTTCGTCGACAACCTCAAGAACCAGGGCGGGGTCGAAGTCGAAGGCACCCAGACGACCGAGATCAGCGGCGACCTGAACGTCTCCGGGGCGATCGACCAGATCATCAAGCTGACCGAAAACCCGGCCTGCAGCGCCCAGCTCGAAGCCGCCGGCCCGCTGCCGCTCGGCGAGCTCGAAAAGGCCAAAGAAGAACTGGCGAGCCAGGTGAAAAAGGCTCATGCCACTGTCTTCGTCGGCGAAGAAGACAACATCGTCCGCAAAGTCGCCGCCGAAATGACGGTCGAACCGGAAGGCTCGAACGAAACCGTCGAAATCGAATTCGAACTGGCGCTCGGCGAAGTCAACGAAAAGCAGGTGATCTCGGCGCCGTCGAACGCGAAGCCGCTCGACGAGCTGTTCCAGAAGATCGGGGTCAACCCGCTCGAACTGCTCCAGGGCGGCGGCACGGGCGGCCTCGGCAGCCTGTTGGAAGGGATCGAGGGCGGCAGCTCCTCCGGGGGCGGCGAAAGCTCGGGTGCCGAAGCCGGAGTGCCGAACGTCGAAGAATCGAAGGCCTACCTCGAATGCCTGCAGAACGTCGAAAGCGCCTCGGACCTGCAGAAGTGCGCCAACCTGGCGCCTAAGTAGCCGCACGCCGCTGCCCGAAATCGCGCACGGAGGGCGTCGCCAGAGGGCGGCGCCCTTCGTCTGCCTGATCGGGCACGTACGCTAGGCGGACGTGAACCAGCGCCCCGCCGACGCCGGCCGCCCGCCCGACCGGCCCCGCCTCGACGCCGCCTTTCTGCGCACGCCGCAGGGCTACCCGTACCTGTTGGCGCCGCTGATCCCGATTGCGGTCGTCCTCGACCTCGCCGGGGTCTCGGCGGTGGTCGTCTTCGCTGCCTCGGCGCTCGGGATCATCCCTACCGCGGCGCTGATGGGCCGGGCGACGGAGGAGCTGGCGGCGCGCTCGGGCCCGGGCATCGGCGGCCTCCTCAACGTCACCTTCGGCAACGCGCCGGAGCTGATCATCGCCCTCTTCGCGCTCGGCAAGGGGCTGCAAGAGGTGGTCAAGGCCTCGATCGTCGGCTCGATCATCGGCAACATCCTGCTGGTGATGGGGGCGGCGATGCTGGCCGGCGGCCTCGGCCGTGAGAAGCAGACCTTCAGTCGCACCGGCGCCGCGATCCAGAGCTCGATGCTGATGCTCGCCGCGGCGGCGCTGATCATGCCGGCGATCTTCGAGCTGGTCGAGGGCAAGGGACTGCCGAAGCCGACGGCGGAGGCGGTCCACTACGGCGGCACCATCGAGCACCTCTCGCTCGCGGTCGCGATCGTCCTCATCGTCACCTACGTCCTCGGCCTCGTCTTCTCGCTAAAGACCCACCGCGACATCTTCAACCCCGAGTACGAGGACGAGGACAGCTGGGGCTGGTCGGTGCGGACCTCGGTGATCGCTCTGGCGATCGCCGGCGTCCTCGTCGGGGTGATGTCGGAGGTGCTGGTCGGCTCGATCACCGACGCCTCGGAATCGGTCGGCCTCTCGCAGTTCTTCATCGGCGTGATCGTGGTGGCGATCGTCGGCAACGCCGCCGAGCACTGGGTCGCCGTGCTGGTGGCGATGAAGGACAAGATGGACCTGGCGGTCAACATCGCGATCGGCTCCAGCGGCCAGGTGGCGCTGTTCGTGGCGCCCGTGCTGGTGATCGCCAGCTTCTTCATCGGCCCCTATCCGCTGGCCCTCGTCTTCAACGGCTTCGAGCTCGGCGGCATCCTGTTGGCGATCATGATCGCCAACTACGTCACCAACGACGGCGAGTCGACCTGGTTCGAGGGCGCCCAGCTGCTCGCCGTCTACGCGGTCTTCGGCCTCGCCTTCTACTTCGCGTGAGCGGGGCCGGCGGCTAGTGGAGTACTTCCTGCTCGTTGTCAGCTTCGCGGTCGTGCTCGCCGGCGCGCTGATGTTCACCAACGCGGTCGAGTGGCTCGGGCACGCGCTGGGGCTGGGGGAGGGAGCGGTCGGCAGCATCCTCGCCGCGGTCGGCACCGCGGCACCGGAGACGTTGATCGCGATCGTCGCCCTCCTCAGCGCCGAAGCGGGCTCCGAAGACGTCGCGATCGGGGCGATCGTGGGCGCCCCCTTCCTGCTGGGGACGCTGGCGATGGGCCTGGTCGGCCTCTTCGCTTACCTTTACCGCGAGCGCCGCGCCCAGGGGGTGAGCCTGGAAGCGCACGCGCCGACCCTGGAGCGCGACCTGCTCTTCTTCCTCGCCTTCTTCGCCGTCGCCGGCGCGCTCTGCTGGGGCCCGCCGGCGCCGGTCCGGATCGTCGTCGGCGCCGCTTTCCTCGCCTCCTACCTCTTCTACATCCGCCTCACCCTGCGCTCGAGCGGCGAGGTGCAGGGGGAGGAGACGCTCGACCCGCTGCTCTTCGACCGTCGCGCCGACCGCACCCACGACGATCCGCCGCTGGCCCTCTGCGTGCTGCAGCTGCTGGTCGGGCTGGGAGCGATGGTCGGCGGCGCTCACCTCTTCGTCGAAGAGCTGCTGGGGATCGCCGACAGCCTCGGGATCGACGCCCTCGTCCTCGCTCTGATCTTGGCGCCGCTGGCGACCGAGCTGCCGGAGAAGGTCAACAGCTTCTTTTGGGTCCGCGACGGCAAGGACGCGCTGGCGCTCGGCAACGTCAGCGGCGCGATGGTCTTCCAGTCGACGATCCCGATCGGGATCGGGCTGCTGTTCACCGACTGGGACCTGAGCGGGACCGCGATCCTCTCGATCTGCCTCGGCCTCGCTGGCGGCCTGCTCGCCTACGAGAGCCTGCACCTCGGCCGTCGCTTCAAGCCGCCCGCGATCGTCGCCTGGTTCGGGCTCTACGCCGCGTTCATCGTGGTCGTCGTCGCAACCGCCTGATCGCCCGTTGGCGCGAGGTTGCCTTTCGACCCGGATAGCGGGTCGTTCGGCAACCTCGACCGGGGGCAGCGGCGCGAGCGACTAAGCGGCGGACAGTTCGCCAAGCGCCTTCAGCACCAGCGCGTCGTGCTTTTTGGGCTGCACCTTGGGAAAAACGCGGTCGACCTTGCCATCGGGGCCGACGATGAAAGTCGAGCGCAGCACGCCCAGGTACTTCTTGCCGTACATCGACTTCTCGCCCCAGGCGCCGTAGCGCTCGGCCACCGCGTGGTCGGGGTCGGCGAGGAGGGTGAAGCCGAGGTCGTACTTGCCGGCAAACTTGGCGATCTCGTCGACCTGGTCGGGTGAGATCCCGACCACCCGGGCGCCGGCGGCGGCGTAATCGTCGGAGCGGTCGCGGACCCCGCAGGCCTGGGTGGTGCAGCCCGGGGTGTCAGCACGGGGATAAAAATACAGTATAACGATCTGGCCTGTCAAGTCCGAGAGCTTGACCGCGTTGCCGTTCTGGTCTGGCAGTTCAAAATCAGGCGCTTTGTCGCCAACATTGAGCATGGGCGGACCCTATCGAGGGGACGACCGCACGACGCGAGAAGGCGCAGAGCGCGGTCCTGAATTCTGGTTCAGGGCTTGGTGCATACGAGTGCGTACGCGGATTCGAGTCATAGGCTTTGGAGGCTAGGTGCCTGAGCGGCGGAATCTTCTCTCGCAAACCCGCCGCCGCAGCCCTCGGGGGCCTATGCTCGTCCAAATGCCCGATCTGCGCTGCCCGCTCTGCGGTACGCCGGTTCTCAACACGGGGATTAGCTCTGCATACGCAACCCTGCCGCCCGACGCTGGGCCGAATCCCGAACTCGACCGGGCGCTCTTCCGGCAGCGGAGCAACTGCCCGAGCTGCGGCAAGCCGCTGGTCCGTAACGTTGAGCCCGGCCCGGAGGCACTGCAGCTTGCCGAGTGGCGGCTTGACGAACGCCGCCCGCTCGCCCACTTCGGCGGCACCGCGATCATGCGCTCTACCGATGTTGAGCCGGGCACCCCGCGAGTGGTCGAGCATCGCGGCGGCAGCGTCCACGTCAGCAGCGGCGGCAGCGTCGGCACGACGGGCGTCGCGAGCGGCGCGACCGACCGGCAGGTGTGGATACGCCGCACCGAGTGGGAAGCGGCAATGACCGGGATCGGGATGGGCATGGGCTCCCCGTTCGGCAGCAAGGGCGTCGTCATCGGCGGCGCCGCCGGGTTCGTCTGGTCGCGCTTCCGCTGGTCAGACGGCGACGAGGGCTAAAACCGCCCTTCCGCTTCGCCTTGGCGATCGCTCGACGAGATTGTGCCTGAGATGAACCTATCCAACGGCACACTCCGCAAAACGCGGACTCCCACAACTCCTGAACAACGGCAGCCGGCTTTCGTGCTTAACTCCCGCGCCGCCGAAACCAATTTCAGCGCTCAGGAGGCTTCAATCATGCGAGCGAGTCGGACCGTGGTGCCTAGTCGTTGGATGGTCATCCTTCTCGTTGCTGCAGGCGTCCTCCTGCTGCGTCTGGCCACAGCCGCAAGCGCCGAGGCCGCCGAATGCACCGACACCTGGACCGGTCCGGCCGAAGGCAGTTGGGCCAGCGCCGCCAATTGGTCAGCCGGACACGTCCCGACCGAGTCGGACGTGGCGTGT
>DASXFL010000173.1:0-24790 GCA_036489595.1 Solirubrobacterales bacterium | reverse complement strand
CCGGCGACCTTACCGCGGTCACGGTCGGGCTCGGCTACTTCGGCTCGATCGTCCTCTTCGCAGCGGTGATCTCGATCCCCGCGCTCGGCTACTTCCGCTACGGGATGAGCTCGATCCTCGCCTTCTGGTTCGCCTACGTGGTGACCCGGCCGCTCGGCGCCTCGGTCGCCGACTGGCTCTCGAAATCGGGCTCGGACGGCGGCGTCGGGCTCGGGACCGGTGCGGTCAGCCTCGCCTTCGCCGCGGCGATCGCCGGGTTCGTCCTCTACCTCAACCGCACCGGGCGCGACACGCCAGCCGACCAGCTGCACGCCGGCGAGGACCAAGGCGAGCTCGAGCCGGGCCTCGGCGAGCCGCTCACTCCTCCTGCATAAGACGCCAGATCGCCCAGAGGACGCAGCCGATCGCGCCGAGGCCGATCATCGTCGTCACCGGGCCGGCGGTGCGCGGTTCGACCACCGCCATCGCGCCGAGGCTGAGCAGCACCGCGAACACCGTCCACTGCCAGTTCCAGTTGTACGGCCGTAGCGATTTCACCCAGCCGAATCGTACGCCGATAGCCGCAGCCCGGTGCGATCTGCAACGGGATCGTCACCGCGGCGACGTACGGCTGGGAGCTGTCGCGGCAGCGCCGATCCGGCCAGGGGCGCCAGCAACGAGAGCCCGGCCGAGACCGCCATCGCGGCGTGAAGCCGTCGCTGAACTCGACCGGCGAGGCGTAGCCGCCGGCGCCGGAGCGGCCCGACCCGCGATCACCCGCTTCCACGACGAGGGCTGGCTGCCCCGGTTCGGACTGCCGCGGACGGTGCCGGGCTAGCGCAACTCGTCGAGTGAGCTAACCTCGAGGTCGAACGGCTCGTCGGCCGCGCGGCGGCGCCGGTAGGGGGAGACGGTGACGCGGTGGACCTCGCCGCAGGGGCAGGGCACCTCGATCGGGCTGGTGTCGCTGGCGGGGTCGGTATCGACCTTGAGCCGTTTCAGCTCGCCGGTGCTCTTGCAGCCGAAGGAGATCACCCAGCCGTAGTCGCCGCGCTCCTGCTTCCTTCCCCTCCGTCCCGGTCCGGGCATGTCTGCGACCCTAGCTGAGTGCACCGGGTGGTCGACGCGATGAACGTGATCGGCTCGCGGCCCGACGGCTGGTGGCGCGACCGGGCCGGGGCGGTCGAGCGGCTGGCGGCGCAGCTCGAGGGCTGGGCGGCGGCCAGCGGCGAGCGGGTGACGGTGGTGCTCGAGCGGCGGCCGCGGCGGCCGCTGCTGGTCGAGCTGGTCGCGGTCGAGTGGGCGCGCGAGCCGGGCCGCGACGGGGCCGACCGCGAGATCGTGCGGCGGTTGGGGGAGTGGGTCGAGGAGGGCGAGGTGACCGTGGTCACCTCCGATCGCGACCTCGCCGCCAAGGCCGCAGCGGCCGGCGCCGCGATCGAGCCGAGCTCACGCTTCCGAAGCCGGCTCGAAGCGATTTGACCGGCGGCGATTCGCCGCTACACTGCCTCGCAATGACGGCAACACAGGGACAGTCCGCGCTCGCCGCGCACCTTTGTGTCATTGCCGTCGTCGTTACGGTCGTCGAGGCCGAGCTCAAATGCTCGGTCGTCGTCTGAACCCGCAAGAACGCCCGCCGACCAAGCAAGCAGAGGATTCAAGGGACGCGGCGGAGGCGTTGCAAGCGGCACCAGGTCCCTCCAGGCAGTGGCAGGAAGCGCTCGACACTCTCGCCGCCCGCCGCTACGCGCTGCCGACAGCGCCGTCGCCGGCGCAGCGGCTGCCGGCCGCCTGAGCGGATCCGTGCAGGCGCAGGGAACGCCGGTGGACCGGCGAACGAGGGCCGCAGATGCACCGCCTCTCGAGTCTCCGCCTCCCCGAGCTGCGCCTGCCGAGTTTGCGGGTCCCGCGGATCCCGGACCCGCGTCGCCTGCCGCGGCCGAGCGTGCGGATGGGGCGGCCGCGGATCGACTGGGACGACCCGCGCAGCTTCACCCAGCCGCTTCAGTTCTTCTTCTACGTCTGCATGCTCGTCGCCCTGCTGGCCTTCTTCAGCGGCGCAATTGGCTCGGGGGTGCTGCTGCTGCTCGCCAGCGCCGGCCTCCATGTCGCCCGCTCCTCGATCGAAGAGGTGGCGGCGCGGCGGGCGGCGCGGCGCGAGCGCGGCGAGCGCAAACGGCAGGTGCGGCTGCGCTCGCACCGGGCCGCGCGCCAAGCGCGTGAGGCGGGGGCGGCCAAGACGGCCGCCCGCTCGCTCGCCGAGCCGGCCGCGGCCGAGCCGATCCGGGTCGGCGCGGCGCCGGGGCTGAGCGCGCGGCGCGAGTCCGCTGCCGCCGGACGGCGCCGTCAGCGCGTCGTCTAACCTCGGTCGGAAGCCGGGGCGGCGCGGAAGCAGCGGGTGACGTAGGGCATCTCGAAGCTCTCGTGACCGGCCAGCTCGGGGTGGGTTGCGACCAGCTCGTGGACCTCGGCGAAGAACGCCTGCCGCTCCTCCTCGGGTGCGACGATCATGTAGGAGCGCGAGGCCAGCAGGTCGATCAGGCTCTGCTCGTCGATCGGCCGGCTCCACGGCACGTCGAGCCGTTCCGTCGGGCCGAACGGCGACCCAAATGAGTAGTCCTCGGGGAACATCGTGTTGGTGCCGAAGCGGTCGATCAACCGCGAAAGCTCGCGCATCCAGCCCACGGTGTCGTCGCGCACGTTCCAGACGCAGGCCAGCCGGCCGCCCGGCCGCAGCACCCGCGCCGCCTCAGCCAGCGCCGCCCCTTCCTCGACCCAGTGCCAGGCCTGGGCGTAGGTGACGACGTCGACCGAGTCGTCGGCGAGCGGCAATCGCTCGCCCCGCCCCGCCAGCGCCCGCACCTCGGGCAGCTCCGCTTCCAGCGTCAGCCGCATCCCCTCCGACGGCTCGAGCGCGACCACCTCGAGCCCGCGCCCGGCCAGTGCCCGGGTCAGTTTGCCGGTGCCGGCGCCGACGTCGGCGACCGCCCGCGCCCCGGCCGGCAGCATCCACTCGATCGCCGCGCTTGGATAGCTCGGCCGCGCCCGCTCGTACTCGGCCGCGGCGACCCCGAACGAGGCCGCTTGCTCTGAGGTGTAGCCATCGCGCACGGCCCGCACTCTAGGCGAGGACGTCTGTCAACATTGCGGCGATGCGTAAGCTCGCGGGACTGCTGCTGGCGGGACTGGTCGCGGCGACGGCGCTGATCAGCGCCCCGAGCGCCGGCGCGACGAACGCCGAACCGGCCGCCGCGCAGCACGTCCGGGTCGTCCGGGCGCTCGGCGAAGACAAGCTCTACTACCGCCCGCACTTCTTCCTGCTCTCCGGCGACGGCACCTTCGGGATGGACAAGGTGCGGTGGATGAGCTGGGGCGGGGCGAAGGCGAGGGGGACGGGGCGGGCCTTCGTCAACGACTGCATCCCCTACTGCGCCGCCGGCCACGTCGACCGGCCGCGGGCGAGGTTGACGCTCTCGAAGGTGGTCGATTGCGAAGGGACGCCGATCTACGTCCGGCTCGAATACGCCCTAACCGGGCCGCTGCCGAAGGGGTTCCCGCGCCACGGCGGCTACTCGATGCGGCCGCTGGGCGCAGACGGCAAGCCCGTGTGCTGAGCGAGCCGCCCGCACCAAAGGGCGAAGAGGACGAGGGCGACCACCATCCCCGCCTCGTGGGCGCCGACGACCACGGCGACGAGGCTCGGTAGGCCGGCGAGGAGCGCTCCGAGCAGGGTCGGGTTCAGCGGCAGGCCGAGGACGCGGGCGGTGAAGCCGGCGCAGAGCAGCCAGGCGAGTGGGCCGACCAGCCAGCCCCAGTCGACGAAGAAGTCCTTGGGGATGGTGAGGGCGAGGGCGGTGAAGATGACGGCGACGGCGAGCAGCTGCAGCAGCGCCGCGCGCCACAGGGTGCGCAGGTCCATGCCCGGCCGAGGCTAGCGGAGGAGCTCAGCGGACGATGATCTTCCCGTGCATGAACGGGTGGATTTCGCAGTGGAAGACGTAGGTGCCGGGCTTCCTCAGGGTGATCGCCGCCGACTCACCGGGCCGGATCTCACCGCTGTCGAAGCCGCCGCCGTTCTCGGTCGCGGTGTGGGTCACCCTGCTGGTGTTGGAGAAGACGACCCGGGTGCCGGCGGGGATGGTGAGCGGCGTCGGCTGGTATTCGAAGTGGTCGATCCGCTCGATCTTCGCCCGGCTCGCGGTCGCCGCCGGGCTGGTCGCCGACTGGCCGGCGGCGGCGCGGAGGCCGGCGAGGGCGAGCGCGGAGAGCGCCGCCACCATCGCCAGTCCGATCCGCCGCCGCCATTTGACCCAACCAATCGTCATCAGCCCGCTATACGAGAGCCGTGTTGCCGCGGTTCAAGGGGGCCGTGGGGGTGCGGCCTCGGCTTCAGCAGAAGACTTCGGATTCGCTGCAGAGTTCGGAGGCGACGTTGCCGAGTTCGTTGACTTCTTCTTCGACCTGTTCGAGCCGTTCTTCGACTTCCGGGCTGGTTTCGCCGGCGCTGCCTTCGACCGCTTCCAGCTGACCCCGCAGTTCCGCCACTTCGGCTTCGAGCGCTTCGACTTCGCTGCTCGCCGAGGCACCCCTCGGCCCCCGCGGGCCTTCGGGACCGCGCTTGCCCTGCTTGCCGGCCGGGCCTTCGGGCCCGGTCTTGGCGAGCAGCGCGATCCCGGAGCCGATCGCGGCGCTGAGCACGCAGACGCCGACGACCAGAGCGATGAGCTGGTTGCGCGGCAGCGAGAGGGGGGGCTTGCGCTCCGGTTCGATGCCGCGAAGTCTCTCAGGCAGCGCCCCCGGCGCCGTCCGGGGGGCGCGGAAGGATCGCCAACGTGAGCTCGGAGGCGGCGCAGACGATCGATCCGCGCGAGGCGCGGGCGCGGCGGATCCAGGACCGGTTCGAATGGCCGGTGGTGGCGGCGGCGATGATGACGGTGCCGATCCTGGTGATCCAGGAGTCGAGCCTCGGCGACCCGTGGACGACGATCGCCACGGTCCTCAACTGGGCGACCTGGACGGTCTTCCTCGCCGAGGCGGTGGTGATGCTGACCGTCGTCCCAGATCGCCGCCGCTGGCTGCTGCGCCACCTGATCGACGTCGCGGTGGTGATCGTGACGCCGCCCTTCGCCCCGGCCGGCTGGCAGTCCGGGCGGCTCTTCCGGCTGGTCCGGCTGCTGCGGCTGGTCCGGGTCGTCTCGCTGCGGCGCCTGCTCTCGCTGGAGGGGATGCGGTATGCGGGAATGGTCGCCCTCGCCACCGTGATCATCGGCGGCGTCGTCTTCTCCAGCGTCGAACAGAGCCACGGCGTCAGCACCTGGGACGGCGTCTGGTGGGCGGTGACCACGGTGACCACGGTCGGCTACGGCGAAATCCCGGTCGAAAGCACCGCCGGCCGGATCATCGGGATCACGATCATGGTCGTCGGCATCGGCTTTGTCGCCCTGCTCACCGCCTTCATCGCCGACCGCTTCATCAACGTCCAGATTGAGACCGAGCAGAAAGAGGACCAGGTGCTGGCCGAGCTGCGGGCGATCCGCAAGCGTCTCGACGAGCTCGAGGCCGGCGGCGGGCGGCGCTCGGGGCCCGACCCCAACCTCGATCTGCCGGGGTAATCTGAGAGGCAGGGGCGGTTAGCTCAGTTGGGAGAGCGTTCGGTTTACACCCGAAAGGTCACTGGTTCGAGCCCGGTACCGCCCATCTGAGCGGCGGGCCGAGCCAGGGCTTCGACCCGCTGCTCGGCGCCGGCGCGGGAGGCCTCGGCGCCGGCGGCGATCTCGGCGACCGAGGGCGAGCGGTCGGCGCGCTTCCTCAGCCTGATCACCCCCGGCGGCTTCGAGGGGACGTTCGCTGATGGCGGCCGGCCGGCTCGATCAGGATCGCCTCGATTCCGGCCGCCTCGGCGCCCGCCACGTCGAGCTCGGGCGAGTCGCCGACGTGGACGACCTCCTCGGGGCCGAGGCCGAGCCGCTCGAGGGCGAGGAGGAAGACGGCCGGGTCGGGCTTGGCGGCGCCGGCCTCGGCCGAGGTGACGACGCAGTCGAGCAGCTCGGCGAGCCCGAGCTGATCCAGCACCTCGCCCAGCGAGACGTCCCAGTTGCTGACCACGGCCAGCTTCAGCCCCGCCGCCCGCATCGCGCCGAGCAGGGCGTGGACGCTCGGCAGTAGGGCGAACCGCAGCGAGGCGAGCAACGCCGGCGCCAGCTCGGCGGGGGTCATCCGGGCGCGGGCCGCCGCCGGCAGCGCCGCGTGGAGGGCGGCAGCGCAGCGCAGCCGCAGGTCGGCGAGCGAGGCCTCGTCGCGACCCTCGACGTGATGCTCCTTGTAGAAGGCGATCTCGGCGGCAAGCGCCGACGCCGCCTCGCCTTCGGAGACGCTCGCGCCCCAGCGCCGCTCGAGCTCGGCGACCAGGCGCGGCGCCGGCGGCTCCAGCGCCACCAGCGTGCCCATCGCGTCGAGCAGGACCCCTCGCTTCCTGATGACCGTGTCGTGCGGCACGCTTCGCCGAGTATGCGACCTCCCGGCCCCCCAGCGCATCGCGGTCCCGCGGTGGCGATGGTCCTCACCTCGATCGTCTCGGTCCAGTGCGGGGCGGCGCTCGCCACCGACCTCTTCGACCAGGTCGGGCCTGAGGGCGTGGTCTTCCTCCGCTCCGCCTTCGCGGCGGCGATCCTGCTCGCCTTCGCCCGGCCCGGGATCGAGGAGATCCGCCGGGCGGGCTTCCGCCAGGTCTTCCTCTTCGCCCTCACCTTCGCCGGCATGAACTGCTTCTTCTACGCGGCGATCGCGCGGATCCCGCTCGGCACCGCCGTCACCCTCGAGTTCGTCGGCCCGCTCGGGGTCGCGATCCTCGGCTCGCGCCGCCGCATCGACCTGCTCTGGGCGCTGATGGCGGCGGCCGGGATCGCCCTCCTCTCGGACGGCCTCGGCTCGCAGGGGATCTTCAGCCTCGGCGCCGTCTTCGCGCTGATCGCCGGGGTCAGCTGGGGCCTCTACATCGTCCAAAGCGCCCGCGTCGGCGCCGCCCTGCCTGGCGTTGGCGCCCTCGCTGTCGCGATCGCGATCTCCGCCGTCCTCGTCGCGCCGCTCGGGATCGCCGAAGGCGGTTCCGATCTGCTCTCCGCGCACAGCCTCGCGATCGGCCTCGCCGTCGGCACGATGAGCTCGGTGATCCCATACAGCCTCGAGATCGAGGCCCTCCGCCGCCTCCCCAACGCCGTCTTCGGGGTGCTGATGAGCCTGGAGCCGGGGGTCGCCGCCCTGGTCGGCCTGATCGCCCTCTCCCAGCACCTCGGCGCGGCCGAATTCGCCGCGATCGCCCTCGTCGTCTTCGCCAGCGCCGGCGCCCTCCGCACCTCCCACCCGCCGCCGCTGGACAGCTGAGCGGTGCCCGGCTGCGGCGGACGCGCGCGCGGCCGCGGTCTGAGACCCTGCACGGGCATGGCCGCCGAGCGCAACCTGCCCTCAGCCGAGGCCGAGGAGATCGTCGCCCTCGCCCGCTCCTTCGCCCAGGAGTCGCTGGCGCCGCGGGCGGCGGGCGCCGAGGAGGACGAGGCCTTCCCGCGGGACGTCTTCACGAGCCTCGGCGAGCTCGGCTTCCTCGGCATGCCCTACCCGGAGGAGTCGGGCGGCGCCGGGCAGGGCTACGAGGTGTACCTGCAGGCGCTGGAGGAGATCGCGACGGCCTGGGCGAGCGTCGGCGTCGGCCTCAGCGTCCACGTGATGTCCTGCTACGCACTGGCGACCTGGGGGACCGAGGAGCAGCAGGGGCGCTGGCTGGGGGAGATGCTGGCCGGCGGGCTGCTCGGCGGCTACTGCCTCTCGGAGGTCGAGGCCGGCTCGGATCCGGCGGCGATGCGGACCCGCGCCGTGCGCGAGGGCGGCGGCTACCGGGTGTCAGGCGCCAAGGCCTGGGTCACCCACGGCGGCGAGGCCGACTTCTACATGCTCTTCGCGCGCACTTCGGAGGAGCGCTCGCGCGGGATCTCCTGCTTCCTCGTCCCCGGGGACGCGCCCGGGCTCAGCGCTCAGGAGCCGGAGCGGAAGATGGGGCTGACCGGCTCGATTACCGCGACCCTCGACTACGACGGGGTCGAGCTGGAGGCCGAGCGGCTGATCGGCGAGGAGGGCCAGGGCCTCGCGATCGCGCTGGAGGCGCTCGACTCGGGCCGCCTCGGGATCGCCGCCGTCGCCGTCGGCCTCGCCCAGGGCTCGCTCGACGCCGCCGTCGCCTACGCGCAGGAGCGGCAGACCTTCGGCAAGCCGATCATCGAGCACCAGGGCCTCGGCTTCCTGCTCGCCGACATGGCGGCGGCAGTTGCCTCAGCGCGGGCGGTGACGCTGGAGGCGGCGCGGCGGCGCGACCGCGGCCTGTCCTTCAGCCGCGCCGCTGCGATCGCCAAGCTGATCGCCACCGACGCGGCGATGAAGGTGACCACCGACGCCGTCCAGGTGCTCGGCGGCTTCGGCTACACGAAGGAGTTCCCGGTCGAGCGCCACATGCGGGAGGCGAAGGTGATGCAGATCTTCGAGGGCACCAACCAGATCCAGCGCCTGGTGATCGCCCGGCACCTGGCTCGCGGCAGCTGATCGCCGCCTACCGTTCGTCGCTTGTAGCCCATACGACAACGAGCGACGAACGGCGTCAGCTGCCGATCGGGGTCAGCGGGTTGCCGGGCGGGATCGTCGCGCAGTCCTGGGGCGCCGCCCTGCCGGCGAAGCGTTCGGCGAGTCAGGGAATCGCGGCGGTGATCCAGGGGACCGCGGTCGGGACGTGGCCGAGGGCGTCGTACTGGATGTAGGAGACGGGGACGCTGCGTTCGCAGTACTCGCGGCGAGGGTGCGGACGTCGCCGGCGATAAGACGCGAAACACATCATGATGTCTAGGTAGGTGCTGCTATGATGCCTTGATGCGCACCACCGTCACCCTCGATCCCGACGTCGCTGCGAAGCTGAAGCAGGAGGTGCGCGACCGCGGCGTCTCTTTCAAGGAGGCGCTCAACTCCAGCGTCCGCCGGGGGCTCAGCGGCGGTAGCGTGACCCCGCGGCCCTACCGGGTGCCGAAGCGCCGGTTGATCGCGCGCCCCGGCGTCGATCTCGACCGGGCGCTCTCGCTCGCCGCGGGGTTCGAGGACGCCGAGGTTGCGCGGAAGCTCTCGCTGCGCAAGTGAAGCTGATCGACCTCAACCTCGTGCTCTACGCGATCGACGAGTCCGCGCCTCAGCACGGGCGGGCCAGGGCCTGGCTAGAGGAGGCGCTCTCTGGCACCGAGGAGGTCGGGTTCGCCTGGGCGGTCCTGCTCGGCTTCGTCCGGCTGGCCACCAGCGCGGCGATCTTCGAGGCGCCGCTCGAGGCCGACGACGCGCTGGACATCGTCGAGAGCTGGCTGGCGCAGCCCGTCGCCGTCGTCGTCGAGCCGAGCGGGCGCCACGTCGAGAACCTGAGGACGCTGCTCGCGCCGCTCGGCACCGCCGGCAACCTGACCACGGACGCCCATCTGGCGGCGCTGGCGATCGAGCATGGCGCCGAGCTCTGCTCTCGCGACGCCGATTTCCTCCGCTTCCCCGATCTTCGGTGGGTGGATCCGCTTGCTTGACGGACGCTTGATCGGGGTTCAGGTGGGGCTGCCGAAGGCGGTCGACACCGGGCGGCGGGTGGTGGAGACGGCGATCTGGAAGCAGCCGGTCGAGGGGCGGGTGCGGGTCCGGGGGGTCAACCTGGACGGCGATCGGCAGGCCGATCTCAGAGTTCACGGCGGGCCCGACAAGGCGGTCTACGCGTACGCGATCGAGGAGACGCGGCTGTGGGAGGAGGAGCTGGAGCGCGAGCTCGGGCCCGGCGCCTTCGGCGAGAACCTGACCACGGAAGGCGTGGACGTGTCGGGGGCGCTGCTGGGGGAGCGGTGGCAGATCGGGACGACGGTGCTCGAGGTGGTGCAGCCGCGGCTGCCCTGCTTCAAGCTCGGCCTGAAGATGGGCGATCCGTTATTCGTCAAGCGGTTCGGGCTCGCCTCGCGGCCTGGCGCCTACCTGCGGATCGTCGAGGAGGGCGAGCTCGGGGCCGGCGACGCGGTCGCGGTCGAGCGCGACGAAGGGCAGGACCACCGGGTCAGCGTCCGCCTCGTCTCCGACGCGATCCTGGTCGACCACGCGCTCGTGCCGCGAGCCCTGGAGGCGCCTCAGCTGATCCCGAAGCTGCGCGAGCTCATGAGCACCGAGCTCGTGCCCTAGCGTCGGCGCCCCCCTTTCGGCCGTGGCCATGCAGGAAGATCGGGCCTGCGCCAGAAGCTGCCGGGCATGCTCGCAACCCGTGCCCTCCCCGCGTCCCTGAAAATCCGCTTCGCGCTCGGCTTCGGCCTGCTGGCCCTGGCGCTCGCCCTGCTCGCCGCTCCAGCGGGGCACGCGGCAGTCCCC
The DNA here is from genome assembly GCA_036489595.1 of Solirubrobacterales bacterium. Classification (GTDB taxonomy): domain Bacteria; phylum Actinomycetota; class Thermoleophilia; order Solirubrobacterales; family 70-9; genus VAYN01. The sequence continues at coordinate 14,401 of DASXFL010000173.1, read as the reverse complement.
GGCGCCCCGCCGCCGCCGGCCGTGCTGACCTTCAGGACCATGGACGTGGGAGCGCCCGGCAACCCGTCGGTCGGGATCGTTCCCTTCACCGACGCGATCTACAAGAGCTGCGCCGAAGCGCCGGCGCCGAAGACGAAACGCTCGCCGGCGTGCATGGAAGTCGGCGGCGTCCCCTACAGCTACGGGATCGGCGAACTCGAGGTAACGGTCGGCCAGTGGGTCGACTTCCTCAACACCGTCGATCCCAACGGCACCAACAGATACAAGCTCTGGAGCGAAACCGAGAGCGGCGAAGAGTGGCCGCGCTTCGGCCAGATCGACCGCACCGAAGCGGCCGTGTCGGGTGAGCACTACAGCGTCGCGGCGCCGGAATGGGCCAACAAGCCCTACGGCTTCGCCAACTTCCTGCGCACCGCACGCTTCGCCAACGCGCTCGACAACGGCAAGGTGATCTCGCGCACGAAGGGCACCGTCGCCGGCTTCCCGACCGTCACCTACAAGGTCCGCCTCTCGCGCAACACCGAGACCGGCATGTACGACATGCGCAAGCGGGCGATGACCCGGTCGCGGAAGAGCGGCTTCGTGATTCCGAGCCAGAATGAGTGGATCAAGGCCGCCTACTACGACCCCAACGGCGGCGGCAAGTACTCCTACTGGGAGTACCCGACCAACCCCGGCGCCTTCAGCGAAGAAAACACCCAGCGGCCGGCCGAAGCGATCCTCGATCCGAAGACCGGCGACGTCACCAACAACGGCTCCGGGCCGGTGGCGATCTACCACGAACTCGAAGCGACGCCGGCCCCGTACTGGTGCCCGTCGAACCAGACGGAACAGGCGTGCAAGACCGTCAACCCGCTCGGGTTGCCGGCCGAAAAATACGAAAAGGCGTTCGCCGGCAGCCTCGGTACGGTCGGCCAGGCAGGGACCCGCTCGCCCTGGGGGACGCTCGACCAGGGCGGCAACGCGGTCGAGTGGACCGACACGATCACCAAACCACCGTTCGGGGCCAAAGGCCACCGGGTCTGGCGGCGCCTCCACGGCGGCATCTCCAACGCCCCCGTCTACCAGCTGTGGCTCTCCGCGGTCGGGCTGCAGCCGCAGGACAACACCTTCTTCACCAAGACCTACCCGTGGCTGGGGCTGCGGATCGGGGTGATCGGCAAGCCGTGATCGTCGCGCGGTTCGCGGTCAGCCTCGACGGCTTCTCGGCCGACGCCTAGGGGCTGCCCGCGATCCTCGCCGCGCCCGAATTCGACGACGGCAAAACGACCCTCGGCTTCCCCGGGCTCCACGCCGGCATCGAGGCGGTGGCGATGGGGCGGACCACCTTCGACCCGGCGGTCGAGAACGAGTGGTGGCCGTGGCCGGACTTCGACGTCCACGTACTGACCTCGCGACCGCTGCCGGAGGCTGGGTTCGGCAGCGTCGTGAAGGCCCACGCCGATCCGGCGGCAATGGTCGCCGAGCTGGGCCAGCGCTACTCGCGCGACGTGCTGGTCCTGGGCGGGCCGAGCACGGTCGCGTCTCTGCTCGAGCTCGGGGCGATCGAGCGGCTGCACGTACTCGTCGTCCCCGCTCTCCTCGGCCACGGCCTGTCCCTCGCCCAGGCTCCGCGCCGCCACCGCGACCTCGAGCTGCTCGATCAGCAGACCTACCCGGACGGGACGGTCGAACTGTCCTATCGGCCCCGCTGAGCGCGGGCGGCGGGGCCGAGAGGCCGCCACCGCCCGCCGCGCCAATACGATTCCGGGTGTGAATTCAAGGGGGTCGTGCGCTTGAGGCCGAGAGGGTGGTGGTTGAGCCTGGCGGTGATCCTGGCCGGGATCGCGGTCTTCGCCCAGAGCGCCGGCGGCGCCGAGGGGCTGGCGGAAACGCCGCGCTGCCACGGCCGCAAGGCGACGATCGTCGGTACCCGCGGTGACGACGTCATCCACGGCACCGACAAGCCCGACGTGATCGTCGCCCTCGGCGGCAACGACACGATCTACGCCGGCCTCGGCAACGACGTCGTCTGCGGCGGTCCCGGCGACGACCTGATCCACGGTGGCCGCGGCAACGACTTGCTCGACGGCGGTGCCGGCACCGATCGCGTCTTCGGCGACCTCGGCGACGACAAGGTGACCGGGGGCGGGGGAGACGAAGACGAAGTCAGCGGCGGCCTCGGCATCGACACCGTCAGCGGCGGTCCCGGCAACGACGACATCGTCCGCGGCGACTACGGCTACGACCGCATGGACGGCGGTCCCGGCCGGGGCGACGTCGCCTCCTTCGCGACCGCGGTCGCCGGCCGCAAGGGCAGCGGCGTCTGGGCCTCGCTGCGCGCCCACAAAGCCTTCGGCGACGGCCACGACCGCCTTTTCCGCTTCGAGGCGCTCGAAGGCTCGGCCTTCGCCGACACCTTGATCGGCAACGGCCGCATGAACGCGATCGACGGTGGCCCCGGCAACGATCACCTGGTCGGCGGCGGCGGCGCCGACACCCTCGACGGCGGCCAGGGCAAGGACTCCTGCAAGGGCGGGCTGGTCCACCTCTCCTGCGGGCCGGAAGCGCCGCCGCAGGGCTCGGCCTTCATCCGTCTCGACCCCGACCCCGCGGGCGGCGGCGGCCTCCAGGTCGTCGGCGGCGCCGGGCCCGACCACCTGGTCGTCGCCTACAACGAAGAAACGAAGACCTTCGGCGTGACCGGCCGCGCTCCGCTCGCCGCAGGCGCCGGCTGCGAACGCCCCGGCGGCGTCGCCGAGCAGGTGATCTGCCCGGCCGAAGGGCCGGCGCGTTGGATGATGGTCGACCTCGGCCCCGGCAACGACTCGCTCAAGGTCGAAGGCAGCCTGGCGGCGGTCGACTTCGTCCGCCTCGCCGGCGGCGAGGGCAACGACGTCATCCACGGCGGCCCTGAGGACGACCTGATCGAGTCCGGCCCCGGCGCCGACAAGATTTACGGCGGCGAAGGCGAAGACGGTCTGATCGGCGGCCTGCCCGGGCCGACCTATCTCTACGGCGAAGGCGGCGGCGACCTGCTGGCGGCCGGCGGCGGCTGTGCCGGCGGCGCGATCGTCGGCGGCCCCGGCCGCGACGACGCCTCCTTCGCCGAGACCCAGGCCCACCCCGGCACCCTCTACATCTCGCTAGCCGTCCACTCGGCCTGGATCAACGCGATCAAGGGCTGCCACCACGTCTACCTCTCGCCGACCGACGAGGACATCGAGGGCTCCTTCGACAACGACGTCCTGATCGGCGACGCCGGCCCCAACCTCCTGCTCGGCCAGCCCGGCGTCGACAGCTTCTTCGGCCGCGGCGGGGACGACACGATCGTCGCCGCCGACGGAGTCAAGGACTGGCACATCCAGTGCGGTCGCGAAGGCCATCCCGAAGGCACCGCGATCGTCGACAGCGTCGACCCCGAGCCCGAGGACTGCGCCCATGTCACCGAGGGCACCCCGGTAGCGGGGCTGCACAAGTAGCGCGGCGCTGGGCGCTCGGCTACTGCAGGGCGAAGACGACGCCGACGGTGGCGGTGACGGTGGAGCTGCCGGGCTTGGTCGGCGGGGCCGGCGCGCAGGGGGCGCTCTGGGCGCGCTTGGCGGTTTGCGGCTGGGCCGTCTGGGCGGGCTGGCTGCCGGCGCCGCAGGACTTCGCCGAGCCGCTTTCGGGCGCCGCCTCTTCGAAGGGGACGATTTCCGCGTTGCCGCCTTCGGTGATCGTCAGCGCCGGGCCGAGGCTGGCGCCGGCCTGGGCGGCCAGCGTCGCGCCCTTCGCCTTCGCCTTCTGGAAGGCCGCGGCAAGGGCCTGCCCGTAGGCGGCTTCCTTGTCGCCGACGAAGTAGCTGGGGCCGCGGACGCCGGTGGCGCCGGCGGCGATTGCGGCCTGGGTCAGTTCGCCGGCCTTCGAAGGTTCGTGAAGGGTGACCGAGATCCCCTCGCTGGCGCGGAAGCGGCCGGGGCCGGCCTTGCTCGCCGAGACGCGGCCGGTCTGGACGTCGCCGGTGCCGACTCCGGGGAAGCCCTGGACCGCGGCGATCACCTTCTGCAGCTTCGCCGAGGCCGCCTGCAGGGCGGCGCCGCGGCTGCCGCGGGTGAGGGTGACGCCGAAGCCGAAGGAAGCGCTGTCGTTCGGCACCTCGATCGTCGCCGTCGCTTCGACCGCGACGGTGCGTTCGGCGCCGAGGGCCGTCGCCGGGGCGGCGAGGGCGAGGAGCGAGAGGAAGAGGGCGGTGAGGATCAGCGGTCGCTTGCTCATACGGGGACTACGGTCGGGGGGTCGATTCGTCACCACGACGACGTTACCCCCGCAGGCGGTCGCGCAATCGCGCCCACGGCGACGGCTGCCGCGGCTGCGTCTTCTCCCACTCGTCGCGGGTCGGCAGCCGCCCGGCTTTGCGGGCCCGCAGGACGCAATCGGCGTGGGCGTGGCGCCGCTTCGTCTTGTCGCCCTCCGGCGCGATCAGAAAGTGCTCGGTGAGCGCCGGCAGGTGCTTGCCGCAAAACGGGCAGCGGTAGGTCGCCGGCTTCAGGCTCTGGGCCGGCCGGATCAGCCACCACCTGACCTCCTCCGCCATCCATCGAAACTACCGAGCTGTTCCCTTTGCTCGCCTGACGAGCAACGGGAGCAGCTCAGTCGCGGGGGGTGGGACCGCTGCGGTGCTCGCGGCTCATCGCCACCATCGCGGCGCCGGAGGCGCCGGGCTCGACCAGGCCGCGGAGGCGGTGGCGGCCGAAGATCTCCTCCAGCTCCTCGCGACTCAGCGTCTCTCGCTCGAGCGCCTGCTCGGCCAGCTCGTCGAGGCATTCGCGGTTGGCGGCGAGGATGGCGCGGGCACGGCGGTAGGCCTCGCGGGCCAGGGTCATCGCCGCCTGGTCGACGTCGCGCCGGGTCTGGTCGGAGATCTGCCACTCGCCGACCGGCATCGCGATCGGCGGCGGGCCGTCGTGGTCGATCGCCACGCCCATCCCGAATTCGGTCACCATCTGGGCGCAGATCGCGTAGACGTGGGAGAGGTCGGAGGAGACGCCCGAGTAGCCCTCGCCGAAGACCTCCTCCTCGGCGGCGCGGCCGCCGAGCGCGGTGACGACGTCGTCGAGCAGCTCGCCGCGCGATTTCAGGTAGCGGTCTTCCTCGACCGAGGGGGCGACGAAGCCGAGCGCGGCGCCGCGGGGGACGATGCTCATGATCTCCGGCGCCTCGTCGGAGACGAGGCGGAAGCAGAGGGCGTGGCCGGCCTCGTGATAGGCGACCAAGCGGCGCTCCTTCTCGGTCAGGCGGCGGGTCTGCTGGGCGCCGACCGACTGCCGCAGGAGCGCCTCGTCGAGGTCAGCGCGGTCGATCTCGCCGCGGCCGGCGCGGCCGGCGATGATCGCCGCCTCGTTGAGCGCGTTGGCGAGCTGGGCGCCGGTCATCCCGGTGGTCTTGCGGGCGACGTCGGCGAGCTCGAGGTCGGCGGCCAGCGGCTTGCCCTCGGCGTGGGCGCGGAGGATCGCTTCGCGGCCGTCGCGGTCGGGTGGCGAGACCAGCACCCGGCGGTCGAAGCGGCCCGGCCGCAGCAACGCCCGGTCGAGCTTGTCGACGTGGTTGGAGGCCGCGATCACGATCACCGTCGCGTCGGCCTTCTCGAAGCCGTCGAGCTCGACCAGCAGCTGGTTCAGCGCCTGCTCGCGCTCGCTGGTGCCGCCGTCGCCGCCGCCCGAGCGGGCGCCGCCGATCGCGTCGAGCTCGTCGATGAAGACGACCGCGCGCTTCGCCTTTCGCGCCTCCTTGAAGAGGCGGCGGATGCGGGCGGCGCCGCGGCCGACGAACATCTCCACGAAGCTCGAGCCCGAGGCGGCAAAGAAGTCGACCCCGGCTTGGGCGGCTACCGCCCGCGCCAGCATCGTCTTGCCGGTCCCGGGCGGCCCGTAGAGGAGGACGCCGCCGGGCGGGCGGGCGCCGAGCTTGGCGAAGCGGCCGGGGTCGTGCAGCCATTCGGCGACGTCCATCAGCTCGTCCTTGGCGGCGTCAACCCCCTGCACCTCCTCCCACAGCACCGGCTTGGTCCGGCTCGCCTTCACCGTCTCCGGCTTGGTCGAGCCGACCGTGGTCCGCATCAGCCGCAGGAAGACGAGCAGCAGCAGCGCCATGAAGAAGACGCCGAAGACGGGATACCAGTTGAAGAAGAAGTTCTGGATCGATTCCGACACGCCGAATCAGTGTCCTACGCCAGGACGGAAACACACCGAAAATTGGGTCGCACATTCGTCCAGGCCGACCAGCGGCGAGCGGTTCAGGCGGTCGAACGCTCGCCGCCGGTGGGCGAGGGCCGACCCGGTCTGTGGGTGCCGCCGCGGCGGGCGCCACGCTGTGGCGATGATCGAATCCAACGGACTGACCAAGCGCTTCGCCGGGCGGACCGTCGTCAGCGAGGTCTCCTTCCGCTGCGAGTCGGGGACCGTGACCGGCTTCCTCGGCCCCAACGGCGCCGGCAAGACGACGACGCTGCGGATGCTCTGCGGCTTCTCCGACCCCGACGCCGGCACTGCCACCGTGCTCGGCGGCGCTTACCGCGACCTGCCCAACCCCGGCCGCCGGGTCGGGGTCCTGCTCGACGCCTCGGCCCAGCACTCGGGCCGGCGCGGACGCGAGGTCTTGACGATCGCGGCCGAGACGATGGGGGCCGACAACGGTCGCGTTACCGACCTGCTCCAGCTCGTCGACCTCGATCAGGCGGCCGCCAAGCGCCGGGTCGGCCAGTACTCGCTGGGGATGCGGCAACGGCTTGGGATCGCCAACGCGCTGATCGGCGAACCCGAGGTGCTGATCCTCGACGAGCCTGCCAACGGCCTCGACCCGGAGGGGATGCGGTGGATGCGCGGCCTGCTCCGCGACTTCGCCGACCGCGGCGGCACCGTCCTCCTCTCCTCGCACTTGCTGCGCGAGGTCGAAGCGGTGGCCGACCGGCTGGTGATCATCGGCGGCGGCCGCATCGTCGCCGAGGGCAGCCGCGAAGAGCTGCTCGCCGGTGCCGGCACCCTGGTGCGGGCAACCGACGGCGAGGCGCTGGCGCGGGCGCTGACGGCGGCCGGCCTGCAGGCGACGCCCAGCGGCGAGGACGGTCTCGTGGTCGAGGCCGAGCCACGCCAGGTCGGCGCCGCGGCGCTTGCCGGCGGCGTCGTTCTCACCCACCTCGCCCCCTCGGGCGAGGCCGGGCTCGAGCAGCTGTTCTTCGGGCTGACCAGCGACGGCGCCGCCGACGGGGCGGGCGCCGAGGAGAAGGAGACGACCGATGAGTAGCACCAGCGCCGATGCGGTCGCCGTCCCGGCGCCGCACCCGCTCGACCGCGATGCGCGGCCGGGGCTGGCGCGCCTGACCAGGGTCGAGCTGCGGAAGATGGTCGACACCCGCAGCGGCTTCTGGCTGCTGCTGGTGGTGGCGGCGCTGATGGCGCTCGTCGTCGTCGTGGTCGAGCTGGCCGGCAAGGAGCACGACCGGGTCTTCTCAGAACTCCTCTCCGGCACGATCCAGACCGGTGCCTACCTGCTGCCGGTGGTCGGGATCCTGCTGGTCACCGCCGAGTGGGGCCAGCGGACCGCTCTCGTCAGCTTCGCGCTGGTCCCGAGGCGCCTGCGGGTGGTCCTCGCCAAGGTCCTGGCCGGCGTCGTCCTGGCGCTCGCCGCGGTCCTCGTCGCCTTCGTCTTCTCGGCGCTCGGCGTCGCGATCGCCCCGCCCGGCACCGGCGCCGACTGGTCGCTCTCGCTCGGGTTGATTGGGCAGGACTTCCTCTACGGGCTGATCCTGATGATGATCGGCATCGCCTTCGGCACCGCCCTCCTCAGCTCGGCGCCGGCGATCGTCCTCTACTTTGCGCTGCCGATCGCGATCGGCGCCCTCGGCTCGATCTCGGCGATCTCCGGCACCGTCGAATGGCTCGAAATCAACGCCTTCGAAGCGCTGACGAAGGAAGTCGCCAGCGGCCACCAGTGGGCCCAGATCCTGACCGCTTCCCTGCTCTGGATCGCCGTCCCCCTGGCGATCGGCCTCTGGCGAATCCGCCGCAGCGAGATCCGCTGAGGCGGGGGAAAAATCGGGGTACCGATCTTTCCCGCCCTATAGGCAGGGAAAGATCGGTATACAAGCTCGGCGGAGGGCGGGAGCTAGGTCCGCTCGACCTGGGAGCCGCCGACGATCGCGTCTTCCTCGGAGTCGCCGAAGAGGACCCAGGCCTTGTTGCCGCCGTCGTAGTCGGGGGCCCAGAGCTTGAGGGTGGCCGGGCGGCCCCAGACGGTGACCTGCTCGTCGCCGGTCGAGTCGAGGCCGCGCCAGATCCGCGCGAAGGGGTTGCTCTCGCGCTCCGCGGCGACCGTGGTCGGCTCTTTGTGGCCGGGGTGGACGGTCGTCTCCGGCGGCAGCTCGAGCAGCCGCAGCACCGAGGCCTTGAGGTCGGCGAAGCCGGAGGCGCCGGGCGCCATCGTGCCGCCGACCGTCCCCTTGAAGAGGACGTCGGCGGTGAACACGTCGCCGCCGTCAATCAGGAAGGCGAGGTGGCCGGCGGCGTGGCCGGGGGTGTAGAGGGCCTTGACGTGGAGGCCGCCGGCCTCGAGCTCGTCTTCGTCGCCGAGCGTCACCGCGACCTCTTCGTCGAGCTCGGCGGCGCAGTCGGGGTGGGCGACGAGCGGCGGGTCGCCGAGCGCCGCGCGCGCCTCGGCGAGGCCGGCGACGTGGTCGGCGTGGGGATGGGTGACGAGGACGTGGGTGATCTCGATCCCGTCCGCCTGTGCGCGCTCGACCAGCGGCCCCAGCTCGTCGTTGCCGTCGATCAGCACCCCGGTGCCGGCATCCGGGTCGGCGACCAGGTAGGCGTTCGACAGCCAGTTCGGGTTCTCGGTCCGCTCGATGATCACGCGCTCCTCCTCAAGTTGGTTGTCCAGGTTCTACCGCTTGGCCGAGTCGGCCTCTCGGCTCGGGCCAGCCGGGGCGCCGCGGGAACTGCCCTCGAGCAGTACCCGGGCGACCAGCTCCGGATCGTCCCAGGTCGGCGTGTGCCCCACCCCCGGCATCGCCAGGTAGCGGGCGCCGGCCGGCAGCCGCTCCGGCGGCGCCACCAGCTCGTCGAGCTCGCCCCAGGCGATCGTCACCGGGACCTCCTCCGGGTACCCGCTCGGGTCGAAGACGTGGCGCCGCATCGCCCGGTTCGCCGCCTCGTAGCCCTCAGCGTCGATCCAGCCGAGGACGAGCCCGCGGCCGGCCCGCGGCGGCACCCGCTCGGGATGGCCGGTGAAGGTCGCGCAGGCGCGTTCGCGCAGCGGCGGCAGGTGGAGGCCGAGGGCGACCAGCGGCCGCAGCCGCCGCGCCCAGGCACGCCCCGGCATCGGCCGCTCACCAAGCGGCGCCCGCCAGAGCCCCGCCGGCGAGAGCGCCGTCACCGAGGCGGCGCCGCCGAGCCGACCCAGCTCCAGCGCCACCCAGCCGCCGAGCGAGTTGCCGGCGACGTGCGGCCGCTCGAGACCGGCGGCGATGCATTTCTCCCGCACCGCGAGGGCGAGGTTTGCCGCCGTCGCCTCGATCGCGGCCGGCAGCGGCGGCTCGGCGCCGAAGCCGGGCATGTCAAGTGCCAGCACCTCACGTTCGCCGGCGAGCAGCGGCAACACCGGCTCCCAGATCGTCCGCGAGCCGCCGAGCCCGTGGATCAGCACCAGCGGCTCGCCCCGACCCTTCGCGCCGCCCCTCACCGAGCGCCGGGCTTCGCGAACAGGACCTGGACGTCGCCGATCCGCCGCTCGCGGAACCCCGCCTCCGAGGAGCTCAGGTAGAAGTCCCAGAGGCGGCAGAAGCGCTCGTCGTAACCGTGCTCGCGCAGCCGCTCCCAGGCGGCGAAGAAGCGGTCGCGCCAGGTCGCCAGGGTCTGCGGGTAGTGGTCGGTGATGTCGTCGATCCAGACCTCGCGCATGCTGGTCACCCGCTCCAGGCAGCTGGCAATCAGCTGCCTGGAGGGCAGGCAGCCGCCGGGGAAGACGTGGGTGTTGGCGAAGCTGCGGGCGGCCTTCTCGATCTCGTAGATCCCGTCTTCGATCGTGATCGCCTGCAGCAGCATCAGCCCGTCGCCGCTCAGCAGCTCGTCGCAGCGGCGGAAGTAGTCGTCGAAGTACTGCCAGCCGACCGCCTCGATCATCTCCACCGAGACGAGGCGGTCGTAGCGGCCGTCGAGGTCGCGGTAGTCCTCGAGCAGGATCGTGACCTGGTCCTCGAGCCCGGCCTCGCGCACCCGCGCGCTCGCCAGCTCGAACTGTTCGCGGGAGATCGTCGTCGTCGTCACCCGGCAGCCGCTGCGGCGGGCGGCGTGGATCGCCATCCCGCCCCAGCCGGTGCCGATCTCGAGCAGGTGGTTTTCAGGGCCGAGCTGGAGGCGCTCGCAGATGCGGTCGAGCTTGGCGAGCTGCGCGTCCTCGAGGCTGACGCCGGGCGCCGGCCAGTAGGCGCACGAGTACATCATCCGCTCGTCGAGGAAGGCGGCGAAGAGGTCGTTGCCAAGGTCGTAGTGGGCGCTGATGTTGGAGCGGGCGCCGGTCCGCGTGTTCTCGGGGACGAGGCCGCGGAGCTTGTGCCAGAGGCCGCGGGGGCGGGCGACGAGGGCGCGGGCGCCCTCCATCCCGCGCAGCTCGCGGGCGGCGATCCGGATCAGGGCGACGAGGTCGTCGGTCTCCCAGAGCCCGTCGATGTAGCCCTCGCCGAGCCCGACGGAGCCGCGCACCGGGCCGCGCCAGGCGGCCGGGTCGTTGATCCGCACCGTCGCCCGGAGGTCGGCGCCGCGCTCGCCGAATGTGCGGCTGCGGCCGCCCTCGATCACCTCGATCTCACCGCAGCGGACGCGGCTCAGCACCTGGCCGACGCCGGCGCGGGCGAGCCCGTCCCTCATCGCGAGACGAACCCCTTCGGGCGGGAGCCGTCGGGATGCGGGTGGTACTTCGCCCCTTTCAGCTTCAGCCGCAGCGCCTGCCAGTAGATCCTGGCGACAGTCTCCATGGAGTGGGCGGGGTAGCGGACCAGCAGCCGCGACATCAGCGGCCGGCTGAGCTCGCGGCGGCGCAGATCGAGGGTGGCGTCGAAGGTCCTGCCCTCGCCGGCAGCGGGGCGGGACTCGATGTGGACAGCCAGGGTCTCTCCCGGCTCGGCGGCGCTGAAGCGGTAGGTCTGGTCCATCCCCATCAGCGGCGATACGTGGTGCGACTTCTCGATCGACTGACTCAGGACGGGACCCATGCGCGTGCCTCGGCTCAAAACATATGCGTGCCGCTCGCCCCAGGGAATGTTCTCGACCTCGGCGACCACCGCTTGCACCCGTTCGTCGGGGTCGAAGCAGTAGTAGAAGCTGACCGGGTTGAAGCTGTGGCCGAGGTAGCGGAGGCCGCCGAGCAGGCGCACCGGCCCGGCCGGCCGGCCGCCGGTCTCGGCCTCGACCGCGTCACGGGCGCACTCGGCGAGCGGCCGCGCCGGGTCGCCGAGGAAGTCGGCGCGGCGGAAGCGGGCGGCGGCACGGCGGCGCGCCGACCAGAGCGGGTAGGGGTCGAGGACCTCGGGCAGCTCGGCGAGGTCGAGGTACATGAGGAAGAGCGGGTACCGGAACTCGTGCTCGACCGGGTCGAAGCGCCAGTGGCGGACCCAGCCCTCGTAGACGGCGGAGGCGCTCAAGCCGCGAGCACCCCTTGCTCGACCGGTAGCGGGACCACCACCTCGGCGCCTTCGATCGCCTCGGCCGCCCGCAACCCGCTCGCCACCCCGTCCTCGTGGAAGCCCCACCCCCAGTAGGCGCCGGCGAAGTGGGTGCGGCGGCCGGCGTTCGAGATCTCCCCGTGGCGCCGCTGGGCGGCGACGCCGGCCCTGGTGTAGACGGGGTGGTCGTAGGTGAAGCAGCGGAGGACCGTGGCCGGGTCGATCTCGCCGCCGCGGTTGAGGGTGAGGAAATAGTCGCGGCCGCGCGGCAGCCGCTGCAGGTTGTTCATCCAATAGGTGACGGTGGTCGCCGCCGGCGCCGGCTCGCAGAGGTGGAAGTTCCAGCTCGACCAGGCGGCGCGGCGCCGCGGCATCAGCGAGCGGTCGGTGTGGAGGACGGCTTCGTTCGGCCGGTAGGGGATGGCGCCGAGGATCTCGTGCTCGGCCGCGGTCGCGCCGGCGCCGAGCATCGTCAGCGCTTGGTCGGAGTGGGCGGCGATCACCACTTGGTCGAACTCCTCGCTCTCGCAGCCATCTGCCTCGACCAGTACCCGGTCGGGCAGCCGCTCGATCCGGCGTACCGGCGCGCCCAGTCGCACTCGCTCCCGCCAGGGCTGCGAGATCGCCTCGACGTAACTGCGCGAGCCGTCGCACACGGTCTGCCACCGCGGTCGGTCGCGGAGGCTGTACATGCCGTGGTTGTCGAAGAACTCGGCCATGAAGCTGGCCGGGAACTCCCACATCTGCTCCGGGTCGGCCGACCAGACGGCGGAGGCCTGGGGGACGATCAGCCGCCGCACGAACTGCTCGGAGAAGCCGCCCTGCTCGAGCCAATGGCCGAGCGAGGGGGCGGTCCCGTTCATCCCGATCAGCGCCCGCGCCTCGCGGTTGAAGCGGCGCCAGTCGCGCAGCATGCGGATGAAGCGCGGGCTGAGCAGGTGGGAGGGGCGGGCGAAGAGGCCCCAGGGCGTGCCCGAGTACTCGAAGCCGCCGCGGCCGTCGGAGACGGAGAAGCCCATGTGCGAGCGCTGGGTCGCCACCCCGAGCTCGTCCAGGAGCGCTTCGAAGCGGGGGTAGTTGCGGTCGTTGAAGACGATGAAGCCGGTGTCGATCCAACGCTCACCGGCCGGGTCCTCGACCCGCACCGTCTGGGTGTGGCCGCCGATCCGCTCGGCCGCCTCGTAGACGACGAGCTCGTGCTCGCGGTGGAGGCGGTGGGCGGCGACGAGGCCGGAGATGCCGGTGCCGACGATCGCGATCTTCATCGCCCGTCCCCTACGTCGAGCCGACCGATTCGGATGCCTTTAGCGCGTGCAGTTGTCCCCGCATACCGGGGACAACTGCACGGCGGTCAGCCGTAGGGGCGATAGGTCAGGTGGTACCCGAGCAGTTCGGAGACGGTCGCGAAGCCGAAGCCCCGCGAGCGCAGGGCGTCGATGATGCCGGGGAGGGCGGCGAGGGTCTCGTCGCGGGGGCCGCCGCCGTCGTGCATGAGGATGATCGAGCCGTTCTGGGCGTGGGAGACGACGTTCGAGTAGATCTCGCCGCTGCCGGGGAGCGACCAGTCGCGAGGGTCGACGTCCCAGGTGATCGTCCGCATCCCGAGGCTGCCGGCGGTCCGGATCACGCTTTCGTTGACCGCCCCGCCCGGCGGCCGGAAGAGGCAGGGCTGGAAGTGGGTGTAGGTGCGGATCCGCGCCGCGGCGCCGGCGATCTGGCCGTAGCCGGGAAATTCGACGTGGTTCATCGTGTGGTCGCCGATCTCGTCGCCTTCGGCGAGGATCCGCCGCATCGCCGCTTCCCGGCCCGGCATCTCCTGACCGATCTCGAAGAAGGTCGCTGGCACTTCTTTTTCCTGGAGGACGTCGAGGAAGCGTTCGGTGTATTCGCTGGGGCCGTCGTCGAAGGTGAGGGCGACGATCGGGCGGCTGCGCGGACCGTTGGTGACGAGGCCGGCGGTGCCGCCGGTGCAGCCGACGGCGCGGACCGGGCGCAGCCGGAAGACCTTTGGCGGCGCCGCTTCCGGCGGCAGCTGCTCGACGCATTCGGCCCGCGCTTCGCAGCCGCCGCTGAGCAGGGCGCGCCAGCCGTAGCGCTGCGGCGAGAGGTGGGCTTCGCGGGGGACGAAGGAGAGCACGAGCTTGTCCGGTTCGGGCCGCTTCACCGAGACCGGGACGGAGCTGGCTTCGAGCGGCTTGCCGGCGGCGTCGACGACGACCAGGCCGGCGCGCCGCTGCGGCTTCGGCCCGCCGAGGCAGAGCCGCCGTTCGTTGGCGCCGCCGCTCGGTGCGCCCATCGTCAGGCAGAGGTAGCGGGCGGCGGCGCGGCGGGAGTCGGGCCGCGGTTCGAGCTGGGCGAGCGGCAGCAGGGAGGAGGTGCGGACCGAGAAGACCAGCTCGCGCCCCGCTTGCGCAAGCTGGGCGCGGAGCAGTTGCGGCGCCGCCGGCGCGGCCGATGCGGCCGGCGCGTCGGCCGGTGCGATCAGCGCGGCGCCCGCGAGCAGGGCTGCGGCGGCGAAAGCGATCTTGCGAAGCGGGTCGATGGCCGGGTGCTTAAGGTGAGTGCGGAAGGCTGGTCATCTTAGGCGCCGCCCCCTCGTGGTTGTCCTTTGTTCGGGATAGCCGGAGAAAGGACAACCACATCGACGGGGACCGGGCGAAGGACAACCACGCGGGGCGGCGACACCCAGCTTCGACCGTGTTCCAAGACAACGTGAGACCTTTCGTG
>DASXFL010000125.1:0-3429 GCA_036489595.1 Solirubrobacterales bacterium | reverse complement strand
GCCGATGTGGCGCGGCGTCACTTCGTAGCCGCCTCCGGCCAGGGCCAGCCCGAGGATCAGCGCGACCGGCGCCGCCAGCGCCGCCCAGCCTTCGAACTGGGCGCGGAACTGCTCCGAGCCGCCGCCGCGCCCGCGGCTCGGCCCTACTTTCCTTCTTGCTTCTTTCAGGGCTGACTCTGCTGGCATTTGCTGGCGCTCCGGCACTTGCTGAGGCCGAAGTATGCGATGCGGCTTGCGTCAACTACTCGGAACACGGCGACATTCCGGGTGACGGGATTAAGCATCCCAACTCCGAAGGCGGTAGGGGGCACGAGCCCACTCCGCAAAAACCCGGCCACGGCGCCGAAGAAGCGGAATTCCCGGGACCGGAAACCGGGCACGAAGACGAAGGAAAGCAGGCGGTGGGCGCCTTCGGCGGTCGCGGCCCGGGCGGCCCGGGCTCCGTCGGCAGTCCCGGCCGGCCGGAGCGCACTCCTGACAGCCGCTCGGTCCTCGACGTCGGACCGGCCAAGCCGCTGCCCCAGGTGGGCGTCGTCCGGCCACGCCCCCAGCTGGGCGGCAGCGGTTCCTCGCCGCTGCTGCCGGTCCTGATCGTCGTCGCGGTCCTGGCCGTGCTCTCCTTCGGCGCCGTGATCTACCGCCACCGCCGCGACCTCCCGGCAAGCTGACTTGCAACCGCCGGACGCCGGTTGGAAAAGAGGTTTTCACCGGGCGATCCGCGGTACGGGGGGTATCCAGGCCGTGGATCTACTCGATTTGCGAAATCAGCGGCGCGAACCGAAACGTTGGCGCCTTTGGTTGGTTTGCGCGAGCAGGAATGCGGCTGGAGCGTCGAACGAGTGGAGAAGAGCGCCGATGAGAGGACGAGCAGCAAAGATCCGTCGCCGCCCCCGACAGGGTCGGGGGCAAGCGGCCGGGCGGCCGGAGCGAATCGCGCCGCCCATTCGTCTAACCTTGCGCGGAATGCGTAGGCCCCGCCACCCTCGGAGCTCGGCCCGATTCGCCTTCTCGCTTCTCTCGCTGCTGGCCCTGCTGGCGTTCGCCGCAATGCCGGCGCTCGCGCAGGCCGAATGCACCGAAGCCGGCTGCAAGCAGTACGAAGTCGAAATCCCTGAATCCGGGGCCCACAAGAAGGAAACGCCGAAGTCGCACAGCGGCGGCACCGAACCGAAGGCCACGGCCTCGGGCGAAGCGCCCCCGAAGACCTCCGGCTCGGAACCGACTTCCGAACCGAAAGGCGAATCCGAAAGCAAGGAAAAGAGCTCCGCCGCGCCGGCGGGGAACGGCGGCAACAACAACGGCGGCAACACCGGTAGCGGCAGCTCGACCGGCGGCAGCAAGGGCAACGAAGGCCTCGGCGGCGAGCAGGAAGTGGCTCCCGCCTCGGCGACCGGCAAGCCCGTCTCCCACTCGAGCGGCGGCTCCTCGCCGCTGGTCCCGATCCTGATCGCGATCGCGGTGCTCGCGGCGATCTCGATCGGCGCAGTTATCTACCGGCAGCGCCGCCAGCAAGACGGTGGCTCCGGCTCCCCGGTCTCCCCCAAGGCCGGCTGAACACCCCGAATGGCGAAAGCGAGGAAGCAAATGCTGAGGAAGTCGCGCGCGCTCGCGCTGGCAATGTCCGTCTCCCTGCTGGCGCTGATGGCGTTCGCCTCGATTGCCCGCGCCGTGCCGGCGAACTTCTGGGGAGTCGTGCCGCAGAGCGTCCTCACCGAAGAACAGTGGTCGCGGCTGAAAGCCGGCGGCGTCGACACCGTCCGCATCCCGATCGACTGGGCCGCTCTCGAGCCGAGCCCGAACTCCTACAACTGGTCTGAAATCGACCCGCTCGTCAAGCGCTCCTCGGCGACCGGGCTGGAAATCCTCCCCTTCATCACCGACGCTCCGAGCTGGGCGGTGCCGCAGGCCACGGTGCCCGGCACCGGCGGTGCCAAAGCGCCATCCCGGCTGCCGGTCAGCGCCGCCGCCGCCTCGGCCTGGTCCGCGATGCTGAAGCAGCTGGTCCGCCGCTACGGCCCCAACGGCACCCTCTGGGCGCAGAACCCGTCGATCGTCGCCAAGCCGATCCGCACCTGGCAGATCTGGAACGAGCCCAACTTCCACTACTTCGTCGCCCATCCGAACGGGGCCGAATACGGGAAATTGGTCAAGCTCTCGTTTACTGCCCTGCGCAGCGCCGACCCCGGCGCTCAGGTCATCCTTGCCGGCCTCTTCGCCCGGCCGAAGGGCGGCAAGGCGAAAGGGGCGACCAATCCCTACGCGTCCAAGTTCCTGCAGACGATGTACGAAAAGAATCCGGGGATCCGGACCAAGTTCAACGGCGTCGCTCTGCACCCCTATTCCGGCACCTACAAGGAACTGACGCCGGAGATCGAAGAATTCCGCAAAGTCCTCGCGGTCAACCACGACTCCACCAAGGGGCTCTGGCTGACCGAGCTCGGTTGGAGCTCGGAACCGCCGCCCGCCAACCCGCTGCAGAACATCTTCGCCAAAGGCATCAAGGGCCAGGCGCAGCAGCTCAAAGGCGCCTTCACGCTGCTCAGCGCCAACGTCGCGAAATGGAAGCTGAAGCGCGTCTACTGGTTCTCGGCCGACGACCGAGTCGGCGCCTGCAACTTCTGCGGCGGCTCCGGCCTGTTCAAGGAAGGCTTCATCCCGAAGCCGTCCTGGGACGAATACGTGAAGTTCGCCGGCGGCACCCCGTAGCCGCCGGCGCCGGCGGCGATGCCGCGCGTTCGTCGCTTGTTGTCGTATGGGCAACAAGGGACGAACGGTTGCGCTCTGAGAAGGTCAACACGGGCGTCTGCGTAAGATCGGTGGGTTGACCACCGCGCGTAAACGCAGTGCGAAATCCGATCCGTTGGCGCCGTTCTCGGCGCCGGTCCGGCGCTGGTTCGAGGCCTCCTTCGAGGGGCCGACCCCTGCCCAGTCCGGTGGCTGGGAGGCGATCTCGAGCGGCGCCAACGCCCTCATCTGCGCCCCCACCGGCTCCGGCAAGACCCTTGCCAGCTTCCTCTGGGGCATCGACAAGCTGGCTCGCGAGCCCCAGCTCGGCACGGGAGTCCGGATCGTCTACGTCTCCCCCCTGAAAGCGCTCTCCTACGACATCGAGCGCAACCTGCGGGCGCCGCTGCGCGGAATCGGCGCCGAGATCGCGGTCGGCCTGCGGACGGGGGACACCTCGCAGAAAGAGCGGCGGCAGATGGCCAAAGAGCCGCCGGACATCCTCATCACCACCCCCGAGTCGCTCTACCTGATGCTCTCCTCGCAGGTGCGGGAGACGCTGACGGGGGTCGAGGCGGTGATCGTCGACGAGATTCATGCGGTTGCCCAGACCAAGCGCGGGTCGCATTTGGCTCTTACGTTGGAGAGGCTCGAGGATTGGGTGCGGGCGCATCGCGAGGGGGCGGGATCCAGCGGGTCGGGCTC
>DASXFL010000107.1:0-5836 GCA_036489595.1 Solirubrobacterales bacterium | reverse complement strand
CTCCACATCGTCTTCGAGCCCGTCCTTGAAGCCGGTCAATTCCCGGCGCAGGTATTCGGCCTGGTCGGGATCGATCGAGAGGGGGACGGCGCGCTCGCCGCCCGTAGGATCGGAATCAGCCATGAGGAGCCACGTCTCCTTTTGGTCAGGCCCTCGGTTGGCGTTACAGCGCTGGCCGGGGGCCGCTGTCGATTTGCGGTCGGCGACCATAGCTCGCCGCGACATCGGAAGCGAGTGCCGCAAAGCGGTAATCGACAGCAATCGGCACCTATCGCCAGGTGTATTGCCACTAGTGGCGTTATTCCGGGATGAAGAGGCGCGGCATCGTCGGGAAATCAGTCCGAAAAAGAAGCCGATTTCCAGCGCTTTGGTCTAAGCCCGGAACGAGACTCGAACTCGTGACCCCTTCCTTACCATGAAGGGGCCAAGCGGTCGGGTCTAGACCGAAACGGTCGCTTTTGGCTCGGCATCGTAGTTGTGCTCGACCGCGACAGTCTGATTTAGACGGCTCTGGCCGGGTCTGGTGCGACCCGTCTCGTTGCCCCCTAAGTTGCCCCCAACCCGGCCAGGGTGCTTCCCATTCGGGCCTCCAGTTTGGCCCGGCGTTTCGAGCTGCGCTCTGCCGAGGCAATCTGCTCGATGTAGACCCGGCGGGTCACCGTCGAGTCGGCGTGGCCCAGAAGCCAACTCGCCTCCTCCGCCCCGTCCCCTTCCGCGATCACCTGAGACGCGGCGGTGTGCCGGAATGAATGAAAGCTCGGAAGTACGCCGCGCTTGACCTTGATGGCCTTGCCGTCCTGGTCGGTCTCGCTGAGGATCGGAAACGCGAGCGATCCGTTCTCGAAGGTCGCCGCTTTCATAGCCCGGCGCAGTTCCCGCGACACATTGCGCTGTGACAGAGGCCGGCCCGAACAACTGCAGAACACATAGCGGGGTTCTCCGCCGATGCCGCGCCGGTTGGCGGTCCTGGCCATGTGATCGGCGAGCATGACGGCCAGGGAACGCGGAATCTCGATCGTCCGCTTGGCGGCCTCGGTCTTGAGCGGGACGCGCTGGCCCTGCCGGGTTACCTGATGGGTGAATCGGACCGAGGCATCGTCGAGGTCTGCCAGGTCGAGGTTGTCTTCGGTCAGCCCGAGCGATTCGCTGATGCGGCTACCGACCGTCCCCGCCACGGCGAAGACGATCCGGTTTTGGCTCGATGCCGATTGGAGAGTCGCCGCCAACTCCTCCTCGGTGAACAGGCGATGCGGCAGCTTCTCTCCGGGGCTCGGCAGCTCCCGCCGTTCGAGCTTCGCGAGGGTGTTCGGCGCAGTCCAGCCGAGGCGTCGCGCAGCATAGCCATACGTCCCCCGAGCGGAGCGAAGGATGGTCTCGATTGAACCCTCGGCGAGGCCGGCGATCCGACAATCGCGTATGAAGCTCGCCCATTCGTCGGCGTTGATGCGGTCCATGCGTCGGCTTCCGAAACGCGGCCGTAGATGATTGTCGATGGCCCAGCGGTGACCATCGCGGGTCGTATCCCGAAGGTCTGCGACCGCGTTCTCAAAGTAGCCGTCCATCGCCTTGCCGAAGGACAGCCGGGGGTTGGTGGGCGCGGGTTCGCGGCGGTCTCGCTTCGCCAGCTCGGCAGTCAGCTCGCGGCGGGCTACGGAGATTTTCGGGCCGGTCGCCCGACGCTTCAGACACCCGGCGGAGTCACGCCAGAGGATTTCGTACAGCCGTTTCCCGCCAGCACCGGGCTTGTAGTAGATACCCCGCTCGACGCGGGTAGCCTTACGGTCGCTCATGAGGTGGTCCTTTCACCTTGTGGGCCGGTCCCTCGGGCGCTCGAACGCTCGGGGGACCATCTGATTTGTGACCGGATTGTACCTCGGACCGAGATCATCGAGGGGCGCCGGGCGCATCTACTCATTTGCGCGATCCCGACCGCCGATGCTCGTCCAGCTCGGAGCGCTTGAAGTAGAGGGAACCACCGGGCACGTCCTGGTATGCGGGCAGCTCGCCACGGGCGGCGCGTTCCTTCAACGTCGAGTAGCTGAGACGGAGGTAGGCCGCAGCAGCTCTAGCGCCGAGCCAGGGATCGTCAGCGCGGTCGGGCAGCAACTCGGCCACCCGGCGAGCCACGGCCAGAGCGAGGCAGTCGATCGTCGCCGCGTCAAGATCGATCGAGGTGGGATCGGTAGTCCGAGGCTCGGCAGTCGCGTTCGCTCACCCTTGCATTTCGGAGTCGCCTGCTCCGGGCCGACCCAACCAATCGACCTCGACGCCGGGCCTCCGCAGCTCGCGGAAGATCGGTCCAAATGGGCCGCTCGCCGCCAAGTCCCGAGCCAGCGCGACGCTGACCCGAACCTCCCCAGCCTGAGCAAGCGCGCGGTTCGAGCGGAGTAGGGCAAGGATGGCCGTCCCTCTCCGCCGGAGCGTCCTCTCGTCCGCTCCTGCCAGGACGCAGAGGACCGGCGGCAACCTCGGGTAGCGTCGCCGCCAGTCACCGACGCCGCGGGCGGACGCGAGGCGCGCATACTCCCCGAGAGAGGCGGCGGTGCCTTCGATCGAGCGCGTAGCCCGATCCAGCTCAAGGAATCGTTGCTCCAGGAATATGCGGCCGTCAGCTTCCCGAACGTAGGTGAGGAGCGCGTCGGCGACGACTCGGCGACTGTAGGGCGCGCCCTTCGGCCCGACAGGGTGCGCGACCTCATGCCGCCATGAGAGAGGTCCGAAGTCGTCGCCCCGCTGGCGCGCCGCCCGGACGAAAGAGACCGCCGCCCCGTTGACCGCGTAGGTGTGGCTCCAAAAACGGCCGGCGATCTCCTCGGCCGTAAATAGCCGCAGCTCGCCGTCAGTGATCCCGGCGGCACGTACGAGTTCGAGGCCCGAGTCGGTCGCGAACCAGAGCCGCCGGGGCGCTCGCCGCACATCGACGTGCGCGACGTGACCCGCCTCCTCGATCCGTACGAGGACGCGCTGCATCCATCGCGGCAGGTTGCCGGGGAAGTGCATCTCGCGAACCTGCTCGGTACTGAGGGCACGATGCTGGGCGATCGAGGCGATTACCTCCGCCGTCCGCTCGGGGAGGCCTCCCGGCGACACCGGGACCCTCACGAACCCGCCTCGTCTATCCGCGTCCCCGACTCGAAGGTCGTTCCCGATTCCGCGACCGATTCGGTCTCGGAGAGGTTGTGGCCGAGGGCCGCGACGATCTCGTCGTCCAGCGTTTCGAGATGCGCCAGCACGTCGCCGGGACTTCGACGGGCGGTGCCTTCGGAGCTGATCTCGCGCATCGCATCGACGCGACCCGGCTCGCCAGCGTGGCCTAGCGCGTCCTCCACGCGGATGCCACCGACCGCGAACGGGGCGCTGACCTTCCCGCGGTCGGTCACCTGAGCGATGAAGGCGTAACGCGGCAGGCGCGATATCGCTTCGGCGCTCGGCTCTCCGCCGAACTCGCGCGCCGCGAGTCTCGCGCCGGGCGAGTTCTGATTCGTGGTCAGAAACACGGAGCGGTTCGTCATCAGCGCGTTCAGCGTCGCCGGACTCAACCGCTCCGGGTTCTGATTCATGAAGGAGCCCCGAAGCCCGTATTTGCCCCCGACCTCGATCAGTGACGGCAGCTTGGTATCGCCGCCGTCGAAGGTCTGGACCTCGTCGCAAGAGAGGTTGAAGATCGTTCGTTCCGCGACCGGGATCCCGCCCCGGGCGATGCCTCCATAGAAATAGTCGAAGACGGTGAAGTTGGCGATAAGGCGACTCCGCGCACCGCCCATCCCGGGGGCGGCGAGGACAATTTTCTTTTCGTCCATCGACCGCCGGGCGCTGTAGCTCCCTTCGCTCTGACCGAGGAGCGTCGCCGTCGCCCTCGACGCGCGAAGGCGGTCGACTACGTTGGTGACCGGGGTGATGGCCTCCTCGGAGAGTCGGCCGAAGCGACCCCGCCAGAAGCTCTGTGCGCTCGGCGGGAGGAACGGCAACACCGCCTCGCGCCAATCCTCATCCGTGAGGAGGGTAGGAATCTGAAAGATCGTCGGCGCGATCGACGGATCGACAAGCCGCGCCACGGTGGCGAGTGCCGACGCCGCTTGCGTCATCAGATTGATGGCGCGGGTCGAACGCTCCCCCCACCCTAGCGCGGAGGCGAAGGCATCCACCACCGCTTCGACCCGTGCCTCGCTCTCCTCGGCGCTGGAGCCGCGAAGCTCAAACAGGTTCCATCCCGGTTGCGCCGCGTCCGCCCGGCCCGGGCCGAGGTCGATCTCCACCACCCGCCGCGCGACCTCCGGGTCGGTGAGATAAGGGCGGATGCGATCGAGCGCGTCGCCGGCCGGGTCCAGGAAAAGGCCCCCCTCGCCGGAGAGGACGCGATGGACGAACGCCGCGATCGCCCACTCCGTCTTGCCGAACCGTGATCGGCCGGCGACGTAGGTAAAGAAGGTGTCGGCCGCGCGGATGCCGACGATCCGTTCGCCGCTCTCGCCGTTGATCCGGCCGAGCGGGATCAGCGAGGGGTCGCCCGGGTCGAAGTCCGGGAGGTCGGGGGGCTCCGGCAGGAGGGCGCCGGAGCGGACCACGTTCTCGGAAGCGCAGTCCTCGGTCGGCGGCTTGAGGAGACCTAGAACCTCGCGCGTCGAGACGATGCTCCGGCGCGCCGGCCGAAAGAGGCCCGAGGCGAAGCGCCGATCGAAACGCGCCCGGCGGATCGGGAGATCGGAGCCGAAGAAGGCGACTCCCGGGAACCGGAGTCCGGAGGCCCGGAGCCAGTTCCGCGAGGACGCGAACGGAGCAAAGGCGGCGAGCAGCCGATTGATCTCGGCCTTCGCCGCGCCGGCATCGGGACCGTCAGCGCGGATCAGGAACTGGGCCTCGAACAGCGGCCCCGCATCCCGCAACTTCGCGTCGAGCGCGGCCGAGATGTCGCGGCGCTCGACGTTCTCGATCGGCTCGCGCGCCCCCGACCCGGGCTGCCTGTCCTTCCCTTCGAGGAGGGCCGCGAGGTCGGGGCGCCGGTGGTGAAGGCGCCGCGCCTGCCGGCGGAGCACGCGCCGCAGTTGCCGTTGCCGCGTCCCGGTTGCCGGCAGTAGGTCGATGCAGACAGCGCTCGTCGTCCTCCCCCGCCCCGAACCCTCAAAGGCGGCGGCGAACGGCAGGAGAGGATCGGGAGACAACGGCAACGTCCGCAGCGGCTCGACACTCGGCCGGGCGAGGATCAGCTCGACCCGGGCACTCGCCCCCGGTGCGCCGGCCGGCTGCGCGTCGAGGCCGGTCGACGGTAGCTCGCGAAGCTCTATGCCCCGGTAGCCGCGCAGGCCCTCGCGGACGACTTCGAGCGATCTCGCCGGGAGCCCGAGCGAGTAGGTGAGGCGACCGTCCTCGTCGTGTCCAAGGCGGACTCGGATCGCGGCGGCCGGCCGCTCGAGGAACCCCGCGACCAGGGGTTCGGTCCGGGCGAGCTGGGAGGCGAAGCGGAAGACAGACTCGGGATCGACCGCGAGTTCATCCGCCGGGATGATCGCGAGATAGGTCCGCGACGAGAGGACGCGGCGGACTGCGATTAGCCGCTGACTCACCAGCGCTGAGGTGATCGTGGTCGCGCCGAGTGCGAGGGCGGATACGGCGATCGGCGACCCCAGCGCCCGGGGAAGGTCGAGCCTGTGGATAAGCGACGCGGCTATCGCCGCGATGACCAGGACGGCGAGGCCAGGTGCGAGCTGAGGATCGCGACCGTTTCCGGATCGAGAGGTCATGGGGAGGACACCGGATGAGGGAGAGATTTCAGATTTTCGCGGCGGCCTCCCTGCCGCCTGTGATGCCGGTTCCCCGCGTTTCGGCCAGCTCGGCCGGC